>NZ_JADWOM010000021.1:0-58730 GCF_016106645.1 Acinetobacter sp. ACIN00229 | reverse complement strand
CGAAAATTAGAAACTCATGACTCGAGCGTTCACTTTTAAATCAATAAACAGTTTAACCAATTGTTTTATATCAATAATTATTTTAATTATTTATTTTTGACCTAAATAAGCCAAGATCATACTCGACAATTCGCGCTTAAGTTGTTGTTCTGATATAAGAAAATTGTTCTGACTCACATATCGCATCATCGTAAAAAGCGTACTATTAATAATTACAAAGGATTTATGCTTCACCTGTTCGAAGTCCCACTGATGAGGATTTCTACTAAATGTATATAGTCCTACTTCAAAAAAATGCTTTTCTAAAATCTGAGCAGCTTGCGAATGGCTATAGTTATGCCAATGTTTCAGTACTTCTATAAAAAAACCATGATCGGCTTTTAATGCATTAAACCCTAGTTCTATCGCCAAGGGGATGAGCAGGTCTAAAGGAATATTTCCTTGCTGCATAACCAGCTCTTTAAGTTGATGTCCTAATAGTTCGCTTTTACGGCGTAATAGTTCTTCTATGATTTGATCTTTATTCTCAAAGTATTGGTAAATCGAACCTATACTTACTCCAGATTTTTCTGCAATTTTAGGAGTCGTTGTATGAAGCAATCCATATTGGGCAATACAGTGTTGTGTCGCCTCTAAAATATGATCAACAATAATTTTTGAACGCTGTTGTTGTGGAGCTTTTCTCATCAGTTTTTTATTCTTTAAATGCGAATTGAATGCGAATAATTATTCATATTAGCCTATTTATTATTCAGTTCAATAAGTAAGTAACGATATGCAAACGATTAGCCCAACTCGACTCGCTTCTTTTAATGACATGCAAGACAGTAATTTCTTTACTCAGTTTTTAAATATCTGTTGCGAAAAACCAGCTCAACCAAACTATACGGAATATGTGTCTTTACAACGTGCTCTTTATGAAGGGGACGTTGAAATGGATAAGGTGATTGATTGGGTTATGCAAAATCCCAAAGATCATCGCATGATTTTTGAAAAGATATTATTTCAAGGTCGCTATGACCTCTCTGAGCCGATACCTACTAAGTTAGAAAATTTCTTTAATTACATTGAACAAAAGCCTGAATGGTTAGACCAGCGCCAAATTGATGAGGCTGTTAAATTTACTCATCGTTTAGGAATAAATAACGGTTTTATCCTTAGAGATTTATCTTTAATGGCAGGATACTTATATCCGGGATTTAATCAGCCTCTAATTTTAACTGGCGCATTGAAAAAACAGGCGGGTACTCGTTTAGCAGAAACCACAAAATGGTGGGTTGATATTACTGAACCTCAGGGACTTTCTCGTTTAAGCTCAGGTTTCACGTCAACGATTTATGTTCGCTTTATTCACGCACTTGTTCGCCGACAATTAAAAAAGTCTGATCGTTGGGATAGTGAAGTTTGGGGAATTCCACTTAATCAATTTGATCTAGCAATGACTAATTTGGCTTTTAGCAGTGTAGTTTTACTTGGTATTAGAGCTTTAGGTATATGGCCAACGCAACAAGAAGCTAAGAGTTTTTTACATTTTTGGCGTTATGTTGGCTGGTTGATGGGTATTGATGAAAAATGGCTTATTCAATCTGAAACCGAAGGTTGGCGGTTACTTTACTGGATGCAGTTTGCCCATCCTCGCTCTGATCACAGCAGTGTTGAACTAGGTTCAAGCTTATCTAAAGAGCCTTTTGAGAGAAAATATCTGCATTTACGCTCTTTGCAGCAGAAGCTTGCCTACCGCCAACATTTAGAACTTACCCAATTTTTTATTGGTAAGAAAAGAATGAAACTACTTGGATTGCCTCAGCAGTCTGCTTCATGGTTTGCTTATTATTTGATTGTGCGCAATTCACTACTTTATAGTGGTGCCAAGCTTTCACCAAAAGTTGAAAAGTTTTTATCTAAATCAGGTCGCAATATACAAAAGCTTGGCTTAACGCTTTATCAGAATCAAGGTAAGGCAAAAACCTTAGCAAGTATGCATCAATAATTCTTAGAACCTAAAAATAACAAAAGGAAGCCTGTTAACCAGACTTCCTTTTTCAAATATTAAGACACTTATTGAGCTGATGAACTATGCATGTGCATTTCAGCGTGATTCATTTGCTCAGGTGTTTCCACCATTTGCTTATTTTTTTGACTTGGCATGTAGTCAGGCTCATTGTTGATCGCCACGTAAAAAATAATCATAAACAATAAGCTCAAGATACAAGCCACAATAAGTGACTTCCATCCCCACCACGATTGTTCAGGCGATAATTTATTTGTCATTTCATTTCTCTCATTCAATTAATATTTTCAGTTCATTTCATTCGCTATAGCTTATTAAAACTTCATGCTCATACGAACCCAGTAATTTCTTCCGATATTGTTGAATTGCTCTTCACTCGCAAATCCAAAACCTGCACTACCCGCTTTGTTTAAGTGTTCGGTATAGGTTTTATCTAGTACGTTATCGATACCAACAGAGACATCAATATCTTTACGAAGGTTGTAACTTCCGTTTAAAGAAAGAGTTGAAAAACCTTTACTTGGTTTGAGGTCATACCCCACGATGTTACCTTGATGGAGACTCACACGGTTTTGCTCAGCAACAGCTCGCCACAACAGACCCAAGTTATATTTATCAGCCACATAGCGAACATTTAAACGACCTTCTAAAGGGGAAATTTGAGGTAGCGGTTTGTCATCTGTGGTGTTTTTACCCCATGCATACATCGCACTCAAATCTGCCTGAATATGGTCAGTAAATTGATATCCAATACCTGCTTCCGCGCCTGCGATGGTTGCATCGACATTTTTAGCGCCCGCAGTAATATCATGACTCATGTCATGTCCATCCATTCCAGCACTTGGGTGATGGTGATAACTCATTAAAATGTAGTCATCTACTAAGCCTGCATAAGCAGAAGCCCATGTATTTAAAGCGCCATGTTGCTGCTGGAAGCCCATATCCAACTGTAATGTTTTCTCAGGATTCACACCGTTAAAAGTATTGGTTGAGCCAGCATTACCGTGTTTAGGCGAGAAAAGCTCCCAATAATCAGGCATACGCTCTACATAACCTAAACCGATATAGCTTTTTAGGTCATGTTCAGGATGTTGATTTTCCCAGCGAACGAATGTACTCGGTAAAGTCTTTTCAAGTTTAGTATTAAAGCCTTTTGACTGAGAATCGGCGCGTTCATCTTCAACTGTGACTCGATCTAAACGCACACCTGTGACCAGTTTGTTGAGATCGTTCCATTGATAACCAAGTTCACCAAAAGCACCGTATGATTGAAAACGCATATCTTGACGATATGGAATATTCATTGAAGGCATATTTGGCGATGACATGCTACCGCCATGTTTATTAAATTGAGAATCTACACCTGTGATTAGGCTCCACTTATTCCATTCAGAGGTCATGGCCAAACGTGAATTGAGTGTACGGCGTGTCACTTCCATTGCCATCGCGTTTGGCATGAGCATGGTCATACCACCATGGTTCATTTCAACTAATGGCGGTGTGCGCAAGCTAAAGTTATCCATAATATGGTCGTTATAGCTGTAGTTCACCTGCCCTTCAATTTTCTTAATGACATCAGTGATATTTTTCTTTTCGAACCGCAGACCTAAGCTTTCTCGCGCAAATTGAGATCCGTCCATTGAACGTCCAGCATAAAGCGACTCACCATCAGATTTTCCACCTGTGAGTTCAATCCATGTGTCTTCATCTGGAGTAAGGCCAAGCGCTACATCAGCATTCCACTTCTTCCATGCTGATGGCACGGTATTACCATCACCGTCTTGATAACTATTCGATTCTGAACGGTTGGCATTTAAACGGATATATTTTTTCTCATCGCCAACGGCCGCTTCAACATTATGATCAATACGTCCATATGAGCCTAGTAAAACACTCGCTTGTCCACGATAAGGTTTTTCAGAGGTGAGTTTCTCAGGCTGACGTTCAAACAGGACTGTTGCTGCCGAACCTGTATTGGCATATTGAACAGTTTGCGGACCTTTAATGACAGAAATACGGTCATAACTTTCTGGAGAGATATAAGAAGTTGGAGCATCCATACGGTTTGGACATGCACCTAGGTTTTCCGTTCCATCTGTCAAAATTTTGATGCGTGAACCAAACATGCCTCGGAATGTCACATCACCATTGGTTCCACCGCTTTGTATCGAGTTAAAACCCATAATACTTTGTAGATAGTCTGCCCCATCTGTAGCAGGTACTGGCTGAATTGGCTGTTTCGGGTCTGCATGTACAATCAAGCCATTTGCATCATTACCTTGTTGTGCTGTAACAACAATAGGTGCTAATGAATGAAGTGTTTTGGTATCGGCATCATTCTTTTCTGAATCAGCAAAAACCAAACCCGAATAAGAGACAGCAAGCATCGCAACCCATAAAGGTTGTAGTAAAAATTTAGAATGTGGCATTTTTTATACGCTCTAAAACATAAATAAAGTGATATCGAAGTCAATAAAGACCCCAAAAAAAATTGCTTTTATTTATGCAAATAGAGGTGGTGCACGCCCTTGCGGGAGTAAGAAGAGTCGCTGTAGCGCAAAATAAACATGTCTAAATGCTTGTTGATAAGCGACTAAGCGAACTTGTATACGAACAAGCACCTCTTTTACGCCAAATTCGGGAGGTAAAACCAGATTGGCATAGACGGTACAATATTGGCACTGGTGATTTGCATCATGGTGGTCATGATGTTCAGGTACTTGTGCTTGTTCGATATGGTGGTCGTGATGTGAATGATGCATGGCATGTGACATGGTTTCCATTTGTGCTTTAGGTTTAAGCAAAGCACGAGTAATAGTTTCACAGACCGGAGCAATTTGATATTGCTTCGGTAATAGCGGCTGTAGAAATACCGCAACCTGTAAAAATACTGCTGCACATGCAAGCAGTAAACCACTACGAAAAACCAAAAATCACATCCACACTATATTAATGTTTCAAGAATAGAAATTTTTAACGTTTTACTGCAACTTTTTCACGCTCACGTTGACGAACAACTTTTTCGACTTTTTCTCGAGCACGCTGACGTTTAAGTGGCGACAAATAATCCACAAATAATTTGCCATTTAAGTGATCCATTTCATGTTGGATACAAACAGCGAGAAGTCCATCAGCTTCTATCTCAAATGCTTGACCTTCAAGGTTAATTGCCTCAATTTTCACACGTGACGGGCGCTCAACTTTGTCGTATATTTGTGGCACCGATAGGCAGCCTTCTTCGTACTGCTGCTTATCTTCTGTCAGTGGAGTGATTTTGGGGTTAATAAAAACCAAGGGTTCATCTTTAGCTTCAGATAAATCTATAACGATTAACTGAATATGACGATCTACTTGTGAAGCTGCTAAACCAATACCTGGTGCGGCATACATGGTTTCAAGCATATCTGCTGCAAGTTGACGAATTTCATCAGTAACTTCTTCAACAGGCTTAGCAATGGTACGAAGACGGGGATCAGGAAAACTTAAAATAGGTAATAAGGCCATACTGACGTCCTCACTTATGCCATTGATTGAAAAACCAAATGAAGGAAATACTTCATCGAAAAATTGTGTGTTAGCCGCCTATTATAACGCATCTGCACGCATAATTTTTAGGAATTATCATAATGAAAAAGGTTTTTAACGGCATGGTTGAATTTCATGCTTTGGGGATAAAAAAGCATTTACTTGCTTTCGCACTTTTTACAGGGGTTGCAATGGGTACAGTAGCAGAGGTTCATGCTGCTAGTCCGAACCATAATCCACCCTCTCTAAAAAGTAATGCACCACATGTCTACATTGTAAAACGCGGAGATACGCTGTGGGATATTTCCGGTCATTTCCTAAGTAAACCTTGGCGCTGGCCAGAGATCTGGGCAAATAATCAACATGTCAAAAATCCACACTGGATTTACCCTGGTGACCGATTGTTGTTATGCAGTTTAGCGGGTCGACCATTGATCGGTAAAGATGAGGGAGATGGTTGCATTGGCATTATTCGTCGCTACACAGGCCAAATGACAAACTTACAGCCTCAAGTTCGTGTGGAATCGCTTAACGATAACGTGCCCGTTATTCCGCTTGAACATATTAAACAGTGGTTAGAACACAGCACAATTTTGCCAGCCGACGCAATTGAACACACTCCTTATGTAGTGGGTACTGCTGATCAACGCGTGCTTGCGGCAAGAGGCCAAACCATTTATGCGCGTGGACAAGGTTTAGTTAATGGTCAACGTTATGCAGTCTACCGTGAAGGCGAACCTTATTATTTCACAGACAGTAAAGGTAAAAAGCATAGTCTAGGTATTGAACTGCAACAAGTTGCTTCAGGGATTGCGATCTCTTCTGAAAAAGACATAACAACGCTTGAGTTAACTGATAGCTACAATTCCGAAGTACGCCGTGGTGATCGGGTTATGCCGGAAGAAGAAGCAACATTACCTACTTTATTTTATCCAGTAGACGCCACTCAAGTTACAGATGCTGGCAAGATCATTCGTGTAATGGGTTCAATTGGCAGCGCTGCAAAAAATAGTGTGGTGACTTTGGACCGAGGTACAGCACAAGGGATTCAAGTAGGTCAAGTTTTTGATATTACTCAAAAAGGCGAGACCATCCGAGACCCTAAAACCAAAGAACCAATACAGTTACCAGGACAACAGATTGGTAGTCTGATGGTTTTCAGAACCTTTGATCAGCTTAGCTATGCCTACGTATTAGAAAGTGACCTACCTATTAAAGTTGGTTCAAGTATTCAGCCACCTCGTTTTGATGATTAACGCTGGATATACCCTTTACAATGCTTACTCAACTTTCTTCACACCATTACCACACGCTTAAAGTGTGGTATTTGGTGCAACACTCCTTAGTTAGCTTCAAAAAAATTGTCAATTATTTTGGTAGCTGTGAAAAAGCGGTCCAACCTGCTGGGTTATCTCAATGGCGCAATCTCGGGTTACATGCTAATCACTTAAAACGCGTAGATGAATTTCAAACTGCTCAGGGTCAAGCTCAGTTTGAAAAACTAATTGAGCAGATCCAGCAATATACTGACTTTATTTTAACGTCCGAAGACTCTGGCTATCCTACTCAATTACTACCTTATACAGACCATCCACCCATCATTTTTGGAAAAGGACAAGCTCAGGCTTTGTTACAGCCACAAATTGCGATTGTCGGTAGTCGAAAACCAAGCCCGCATGGTCGTCAGGTTGCTTATGATTTTGCCTATTACTTAAGTGAAAAAGGATTTTATGTAAGTAGTGGTTTGGCATATGGGATTGACGAAGCTGCTCACCAAGGAGCTTCAGCACATCAACGTACGATTGCTGTGACAGGGACCGGTTTAGACAGTACCTACCCTGCTCAAAATAAAAAACTTGCAGAACAGATCTTGGCTCAAAACGGCGCCATCATTACTGAGTTTTTGCCCGGTACGCCACCATTACAGCAACATTTTCCTCGTAGGAACCGAATTGTCAGTGGCCTGAGTTTAGGTGTTTTAGTGGTAGAAGCGACTTTAAAAAGTGGTTCTCTCATTACTGCGAACAAAGCTGCCGAGCAAGGTAAAACCGTATTTGCCATTCCTGGTCATATTTACAGTGAGTTTCATCAGGGCTGCCATCAACTTATTCGTGAGGGAGCCATTTTAGTCGATCATCCTGAACAAATTATTGAAGATCTTGCTTTACCTACTCAATGGCAAAGTCAGCAACAGAACTCAACTGAAGAGGTCGTGGTTTCTTGTGCCCCAGAAATTCCTGAGCACTTAATTAACCTTTATCAGTCTTTAGACTGGGTCGGACAAAATATTGACCAGCTTGTCATACACCACTCTCAACCTGTGGCAGAACTCACCTCTTCACTCATGGAACTAGAACTACTTGGTTTATGTATGCAACAATCAGGGCTGTATTTACGTTGTCGCTCTTAGTGCTGGAGCACAATAGCAATTCTGTTTGATTGAAAGGAAGAGTATTACCATGATTACCACCTCAGTTACCGAAGCAGCCGAATGTTTACAACAAGGTCAAGTTTTGGCATATCCAACTGAGGCAGTTTGGGGGTTAGGTTGCGACCCTTTTAATGAACAAGCTTTTCAAAAAATTCTTGAGTTAAAGCAAAGGCCTATTGAAAAGGGAGTGATTTTGTTAGCAGGTCATATTAGCCAAGTTGAGCACCTACTAACTTCTCTACCTCAAACAACCCAACAAGAAATTATTGATTGTTGGACGAATCATCAACCTTCTGAAAGAGCTACAACTTGGCTATTGCCTGCTGGCGAACACATTCCTTCTTGGATTAAAGGTGAACATCCACTTGTTGCTGTTCGAGTCACTACACATCCTTTGTGTGTGGCATTATGCAATGCTTTTCATGGTTTTATTGTCTCGACGAGTGCTAACCCAAGTGGGCAAGAACCTGCTCATTCACTACAAGATGCCTGCCAATACTTTGGTTCACAATTAAACTATCTCAATGGTGATTTAGGCCAAAGTCAGCAACCAAGTAGAATTATTAATGCTCTCACTGGAGAGATTATTCGCGCCTAATTTCAGACAAAAAAAAAGCTCAGTTATATAGGGATAACTGAGCATAAAAAAGGATGGGTATATACCGCATCCAGAGGGTTTGGATATCTCTGCAACGAAAGATAATTTGCACAAAAAGCACGTCTTTCGTAGTGGTCGCTATTATGTAGTAAGAGATCAAATGAGAGAAATATATTATTTCTCTAAAAAAAGCATGAAAAGTGTAGGGAATTTACGAATTTTCACTTATAAATTAAAATTATATTAATATTTTTACTCGGCTTTTTTAATATTTATATTTCAATCTATTCTTATAAACTATTTATAAATCATATAGAAAAACTTTAACTAAGAAAAAAATGGCATATTTTCATCAGTTTTTTTAAAAATATGCCATAGTTTTTTTTAACGACTTTAGTTTTGCTCTTGCATTAAACTGCTCTTTTTAGGACTGACTTTTTTCTGAGCCATAATGATACCAATTAAGATAACAATCCCACCTATTGTGTGATAGATGGTCCATTGCTCAGATAACCAAAGGCTTGCAATAACTGCTGTAAAAACAGGAACCAAGTTCATAAAAATACTTGTTCTATTGGGACCCAATTGTTGAACAGCCAACATCCAAACTAACGGTGCAATCAGTGAAGCAAATACACCTGCATAAATAGCACTTGGCGCATTTTGTGCATTTAAAGCATCTAGTCCAAACCAAAAAATTAAAGGCAGATGAAATATTACAGAGAATCCAATCTGAACATATAAGCTTGTCATGATTGGAAGGGGAAGCTGCCATTTTTTAAGGAAAACCCCATAAAATGCATAGAAGAATACGGCAATAATCATCAATGCATCACCAAGATGCCCGCCTCCACTTAATAAATGGCTAATATTTCCTTGGGACATAACATAGAGCAAACCTGCGAAAGATAAAATGCTGCCAAAAACTGCAAATCGATTAGGCACATCTTTTAAAATCGCAAGCGAAACAAAGATTGTAAAGATAGGAATAAATGCATTCACAATTCCCATATTGGTTGCACTGGTATAATGGGCAGCCGTATAAGCAAGTCCTTGATAAAGCACCATCCCAAATGCACTTAACACAGCCAACTTAGGTAAATATGGTATTACTAGTCGTCTTTGTCTCCACACAGGCATAAACATAAATGGAGTCAAAATAATAAAAGCGATTAACCACCGATAGAAGCTGATACTTACCGGAGAAATATAATCCGAGACATAGCGGGTGACTACAATATTTAAAGACCAAATCAGTACTGCCAAAATGGGAAAAATAAATGCCCATTTGTGATATTTCATGACCTGACTCATAGTAATACACCATCTACAAAAGAGATTTTATTTTGAAGAATGTCTTAATAAATTGAAATATCGTATTTCCGACATTGATATTGAACTTAGGACATCATCTTTTTCTAGAATCTAAAATAATGTCCAAGCTTTCACCGCATGACCTACCACTTTATGTAATTGCTCGCTACTCGCACCATCTCTCGCTTGAATAGTCAGACCTTGAATGACAGTGGTATAAAAATCAGTCATTTCCTGTAAAGGAGCATGAGAAGATAAATCCCCCTGCTCTACACCTTGCTGAAGGCGTTTTAATAATTTTTCTTTTGTCTTTATGCGCTTATCTAATAGATTTTGCTGTACATCTTGAGTTGCATCAGAGCAATTCATAGCAGCAACGACCACCATACAACCTGCTGGCTTATTCGGCTGAACCAATCTTTTAACAATGTCATAAAGATATAACTCAACAGCAATTTTTGCAGTTTTTGCTTCTACAAATATAGTGTCAATCGGACATCCTTCATGAGCTAAATAGTAATCAACACATCTGTAAAACAGCCCTTCTTTGTCGCCGAAAGCACTGTATAAGCTAGGTGCTGTAATTTCCAAAGCTTGTGTTAAATCACTAATAGACGTTGCTTCATAACCATGCTCCCAAAACAGCAACATTGCTTTTTGCAAAACCTGTTGTTCATCAAAGCATTTAGGACGTCCACGCTTTTTTTTCAGCGCGTCTTCTGTAACAGCTAAATTCGTTTCATGCCTATTTGTCATAAAGATCACATCTATTTTTATAACAATCGCTATTAAATTAATTGACGTTCGATTTTTTATCAACTATTTTATTTTCATAATGATCGTTAGTTAATTAATAAATTGCCTTTCTTCACTCTAAATTTAGCCAAGTAAGGATTTCCTATGGACCAATCTTCTATTTCTAAAGCGCGACCCACGACCTCCCCTCAAGGGAGCTGGTTTGCCATTTTGGCCGTTGCGATTGCAGCGTTTGCATTAGTAACAAGTGAATTTTTACCTGTTGGTGTTTTAAATAGTGTTGCAACAGATTTAAATATTTCTGTCGGTACAGCAGGTCTTATTATTACTGTACCCGGCATTATGGCAGCAATTGCCGCCCCTCTATTACCTGTATCTGTGAAACAACTTGATCGGCGTTATGTACTCATTTTACTGACAGCGATTATGGTCATTGCCAATACCATTACTGCCTTTGCAGAAAACTTCCATATTTTATTGCTCAGTCGCTTAATTTTAGGTATTTCAATTGGTGGATTCTGGGCGACAGCAATTGCTTTAAGTGGGAAATTAGCTCCCTCGCATCTTCCTATTGCGAAAGCAACAGCTGTAGTGATGGCTGGTGTAACTTTTGCGACAGTTTTAGGGGTTCCGATTGGAACATGGTTAAGTGAATTTTATGGTTGGCGCAGTGCTTTTGGAATTACAGCAGGCATTGGCTTAGTTGTTTTAATCTTACAATTAATCTTTTTACCTAAACTTGTTCCAGACTCCGCAATTCATATAAGAGACTTACCAGCATTATTACGCACCCCTAAAGCACGTAGTGGTATGTTGATTGTTTTACTGATCGGACTTGCTCATTTTTGTGCCTATAGCTATTTAGCACCTTTCTTCAAAAATATTGCAGGATTCAACGGTACAACAATTAGTTCATTATTATTGCTCTATGGAATTGCAGGTATTTTCGGAAATGCGTTCGCAGGATATAGCGGGAATTTAAATGTCCGATATACACTTGCCTTTGTTAGCGCTTGCTTTGCAATTGTGTTTTTTGGATTCCCACTTTTTGCCATTCATGAATTTGGTGCTATTGTCTTAACAGCTTTATGGGGCTTCGCATTTGGCGCTTTCCCTACCTCAGCAAATATTTGGATGTTTGTACATGCACCAAATGCAGTTGAAAAGGGTATGCCACTTTTTGTAGGTATGTTTCAAGTGATGATTGCGACAGGTTCATTATTAGGTGGATATGTAGTTGATCATTTCAATGAAAATACTTTAATTTATGGCGTATTAAGTTTTGTTGCCCTAGCATTACTAAGTACATTTACCTTAGCAAAAGGTTTAAATAATCCTAAAGCTACTTGTGAAAATTAAAATATAAGTCAGAGCACCTAAATGAAAAATGAGGACCAACAATTTTCTTTATTGAACAGTATAGAAGTTCATGAATTTCTATACCAAAAAGAAGATATTGTTCGTCCTCATGCATCCCTCTGGGGAGATTTTAATTTCAGTTTGAATGGCATTTTGGAAATGCAGGTAGAGGAACAAATCTACTTATCTCCTCCAAGCTATGGGCTTTGGATTCCTCCTCAAACAGTTCATCAATCTACTCATATCGACCATGAAATTCACTATATCTGTATTCGACTACACCCTAGCCTCTGTTCTATTTTAGGTGACGTCTGTAAATGTTTTAGTATTCAGCCTTTCTTTCGAACCTTAGTTTTACAAATTCTCGAACAGCAAAAACAAACCGAAAAACCTGAATATTTAGAGCATCTTTTACAAGTTTTATTTGATCAACTTAAACAAGCTCCTGCATATTCACATTATTTACCGCAAACGCGACATCCTGTTTTATTGCCTATACTAGAAAAACTCTCAGACCCATTACTTTTTGACCACTCTTTACAGCAGTTGCTACAAAATTTCTCGGTCAGTGATCGCCACTTATTACGTTTGAGTCAACAAGAGCTTCAGCTTTCGTTGTCGGAATGGCGTAACCGAGCCAAAATTGTTTATGCCATTCATCAGATCCGCCAAGGGACATCCATTAAGCGTTTAGCATACGATTTAGGTTATCAACATAGCTCAAGTTTTATCGAGTTTTTTAAACGTTATACAGGGCAAACGCCTATACAAATTAGAAATAACTAGAATTTAGTTTATCTTTAAAAACTTTTTCTTTTTTGAACACGAATATTATTGCACTGCCCATCAATAGCAGTTAAAACAAATGCGTTACTTGATATCAATTACAATCTTCAGGAAAGACTCATGACACAATCTGTATATCACATTCCAGTAAAAGCCATTTCAGGCGAAACGGTTGACCTCGAACAATACAAAGGTAAAGTTTTACTTATTGTAAATACTGCTTCTAAATGTGGTTTAACTCCACAATACGAAGGGTTAGAAAAGCTTTATCAAGCCAAGAAAGATCAAGGTCTTGAAATTTTAGGTTTCCCTGCAAACAACTTTAAGGAACAAGAACCAGGTTCTGATGAAGAAATTCAACAATTCTGTTCATTAAATTACGATGTTCACTTCCCTTTATTTTCTAAAGTATCTGTTGCAGGTGAAGACAAGCATCCACTGTATGCAACTTTGACATCAGCTCAACCAGAACGTACTGGTGAAGGACCTTTCCGTGAACGCTTAGAAGGTTTAGGTATTCCAACTAATCCAGCTCCAGAAGTTTTATGGAACTTCGAAAAATTCTTAATTAATAAAAATGGCGAAGTAGTGGCTCGTTTTGCTCCAAACCTAACTGCTGATGATGAACAAATTGTTAAAGCAGTTGAAGCAGAGTTAGCAAAATAACGGTTTTAAAAACGTGAAAAAGAGCGTTTTCTACGCTCTTTTTTATTATCTGATCAAAGTGTTGTTTGTTTGCAAAAATACAATCTTTCTCCATATTTTATGCCTATAGTACCTATTTGCTTTATTTGATGTTGTTTGTAGTTATGAAAAAAGTTTTACAGGGTGCATTTCTTCCTTTTGTAATTTTTGCCTCAGGCATGCTTTTACTCGGGTGTGATCAAGCACGAGATCATGCTACTGAACAAGAAAATACTGAAATAAGTGAACAGGCATCTGATCAAGCTATTGAACGACAAGAATCAGATATTGCTCCAAGCAAAACTGAACTCAAAAGCGGCAATATTTTTTATATGGTACGAGATGCTGCTAATTTACAGCTTAAAGCTGGAGATTATGTTGAACAGCTTAAAGACACTCAACTTGATGTTGAACAAGCGATTCAAGATAAGAATCAAAGTGAATTAAAAACAACTGTTTCAACTTTAAAACAGCAACTACAAGGTTTAAATCAAGCCCTTCTCACCTTAGATATCAAAAGCCAGGAAATTGAGAATATCCGCCAAAGTTTACTCCATGCCAATCAACAAGCTCTTAGTATGCCGTTATTAAATGGGAAATTAGATCAAATCAATTTTGACCAAATTGAAAAACAGCTGAATACTATTCAAATGGATATGGTTAAGTTAGCTGCCATGATTATGGCTGGAGATGAAAAATCAGACTCAAAAACTGAATCTTAAAAATTAACTTATAAAAAAAGCCACCTTACGGTGGCTTTTTCAATCTCGAACCGCGTCTTATTGAGCGCGGTTTTTGATTTTACGGATTGTTTCAAGCTGGCCTGAGATCTCTGATAGAGATGCCAAAGCAGCAGCTGAGTCCAAATCACTCTTTTGGTTCGCAAGCAATTGTTCAGCATTTTTACGTGCTTCTAAAATTGCAGCTTCATCCAAGTTGTCTGCACGGATTGCAGTATCTGCAAGAACCGTTACAACATGAGGTTGAACTTCTAAAACACCGCCAGATACATAGACGATTTCTTCTGTACCATTTTCCAACTGAACACGAATCGGGCCCGGTTGAAGCAAGGTTACAAGTGGAGCGTGTCCTGGCAAAATACCAAGCTCACCACCAGCACCTTTCGCGATTAACATCGTTACTGCGCCAGAGTAAATAGACTCTTTAACACTTACGACATCACATTGCATAGTCGCCATGAGATGATCTCCTTAAATTAGAGTTTCTCAGCTTTAGCAATCACTTCGTCAATACCACCAACCATATAGAACGCTTGTTCTGGGATGTGATCGTATTCACCAGCTAATAGACCTTTAAAGCCACGAATCGTTTCTTTAAGTGGTACTAATTTACCAGGAGCACCAGTAAACACTTCAGCTACGTGGAATGGTTGAGAGAAGAAACGTTGGATTTTACGCGCACGGTAAACAACCAATTTATCTTCTTCAGCTAACTCATCCATACCCAAGATTGCGATAATGTCTTTAAGCTCTTTATAACGTTGCAATACGTTCTGTACAGAACGAGCAATTTCATAATGCTCTTGACCAACAACTAATGGGTCTAACTGACGTGAAGTTGAGTCAAGTGGATCGATCGCTGGATAGATACCAGAAGATGCGATGTCACGGCTCAATACTACTGTTGCATCTAAGTGAGCAAATGTAGTTGCAGGCGATGGATCTGTTAAGTCATCGGCAGGTACATATACTGCTTGGATCGATGTGATCGAACCAGATTTAGTAGATGTAATACGCTCTTGAAGAACACCCATTTCTTCTGCAAGTGTAGGTTGGTAACCTACCGCAGATGGCATACGACCTAACAATGCTGATACTTCAGTACCTGCAAGTGTATAACGGTAGATGTTGTCGACGAATAATAATACGTCACGACCTTTACCATTTTCGTCTTTTTGATCACGGAAATATTCAGCCATAGTCAAACCAGTTAACGCTACGCGTAAACGGTTACCTGGTGGCTCGTTCATCTGACCGTAGACCATTGCTACTTTGTCAAGAACGTTAGAATCTTTCATTTCGTGATAGAAGTCGTTACCTTCACGAGTACGCTCACCAACACCAGCAAACACAGATAAACCTGAGTGAGCTTTCGCGATGTTGTTGATCAACTCCATCATGTTAACGGTTTTACCAACACCCGCACCACCGAATAAACCAACTTTACCACCTTTTGCAAACGGGCAAAGTAAGTCAATTACTTTAATACCAGTTTCTAAAAGATCAGTAGAAGCTGCTTGTTCAGCATAAGAAGGTGCTTCACGGTGAATCGGCAAACGCTCTTCAGTCGCAACAGGACCTGCTTCATCAATCGGGCGACCCAAAACGTCCATGATACGACCAAGCGTAGCTGGACCTACTGGAACAGAAATCGGTGCATTTGTGCTGGTTACGTTAAGGCCACGTTTAAGACCTTCTGTAGAACCCATTGCGATGGTACGAACAACACCATCGCCAAGCTGTTGCTGAACTTCTAATGTAGTTTCAGTACCGTCAACTTGGAGAGCGTCATAGATCTTAGGAACGCTATTGCGCTCAAACTCGACGTCGATAACCGCGCCGATGATCTGAATGATACGACCGCTACTCATTGCTGTCTCCTCAATTCAAACTTAATAATGTTAAACGGCAGCGGCACCGCCAACGATCTCAGAAATTTCCTGAGTAATCGCGGCTTGACGCAGCTTGTTGTAAATGAGTTGTAGGTCTTTAATCAGTTGTCCTGCGTTGTCTGTCGCTGCTTTCATCGCGACCATACGAGCTGACTGCTCACATGCAACGTTTTCAATCACACCTTGATAAACCATAGACTCGATATAGCGAACCAACAAACCATTTAACAATTCTTCTGCTTCTGGTTCGTAGATATAGTCCCAACCATAAGTACGGTTGAGATCATCGCCTTCTTCTGCTGGTGCTAAAGGAACAAGTTGTTCTACTTTAGGCTGCTGAGTCATTGCATTAACGAAGCCATTTGATACGAGGTAGATACGATCTAATTCGCCCTTATCAAATGCATCAAGCATAACTTGTACTGAGCCAGTTAACTGTTCCAAACTCGGCGCATCGCCAAGTTGGGTAGTTGCACCAAGCACTTTACCGCCGTAATTCTTAAAAAACGAAACCGCTTTTTGACCAATTAAAGCAAATTCAACTTCAATTGACTGCTGTTGTTGTGCTTTGACATGCTGCACAACTTTCTTGAACAAGTTAATGTTCAAGCCACCTGCCAAACCACGATCTGAAGACACTACGATATAGCCAACGCGCTTAACTGGGCGATCAACCATATAACGGTGTTTGTATTCAGGGTTTGCTTGGACCAAGTGAGCAATTACACGGCGCATATTATCGGCATACGGACGGCCCTGAGCCATGCGCTCTTGCGCACGACGCATTTTAGAAGCAGCTACCATTTGCATCGCGCGAGTAATCTTTTGCGTGCTCTTGATACTAGCTACTTTGGCGCGAATTTCTTTTAAATTTGCCATACGCTTAACCTAGTATTCGAAAGCTCTTTCGAGCTTCCGAAGGTTGATCCGTGAACCAAACTTAACTAAAACTGAACTTAGTAAGTTTGAGTCGCTTTAAAGCTTTCAATACCTGCTTTGATTGCTGCTTCGATGTCTTTGTTGTAATCACCAGTTTCATCGATTTGTTTCATCAACGGAGCATATTCTGCGCGGAAGTAAGAAATTAACGCAGCATCAAAGTCTACGATTTTCTTAACTTCTACGTCAGCCATATAGCCTTCGTTAGATGCATAAACAGAAACAGCTTGGTCAGCAATTGAGTAAGGAGCATATTGCTTTTGCTTCATTAACTCAGTTACACGTTGACCATGTTCAAGTTGCTTACGAGTTGCTTCGTCAAGGTCAGAAGCGAACTGAGCAAACGCAGCCAATTCACGGTATTGTGCTAAAGCAGTACGGATACCACCAGACAATTTTTTGATGATCTTAGTTTGAGCAGAACCACCAACACGAGATACAGAGATACCCGCGTTCACAGCAGGACGAATACCTGCGTTGAATAATGATGTTTCTAAGAAGATCTGACCGTCAGTAATCGAAATTACGTTCGTTGGTACGAATGCAGATACATCACCTGCTTGAGTTTCAATAATTGGCAATGCAGTTAAAGAACCAGTTTTACCAGTTACTGCGCCATTAGTGAATTTCTCAACGTAGTCAGCAGATACACGAGAAGCACGTTCAAGAAGACGTGAGTGAAGATAGAATACGTCACCCGGATACGCTTCACGACCTGGTGGACGACGTAAAAGTAATGAAATTTGACGGTAAGCAACTGCTTGCTTAGACAAATCATCATAAATAATAAGAGCGTCTTCACCGCGGTCACGGAAGTATTCACCCATTGTACAGCCAGAGTACGGAGCCAAGTACTGCATTGCAGCAGGATCAGCAGCCGCAGCAGCGACAACAGTTGTATACGCCATAGCGCCAGTTTCTTCTAGCTTACGTACAACGTTTGCAATTGTTGATTGTTTTTGACCAATCGCAACGTATACGCATTTAATGCCAGAGTTTTTCTGAGCGATAATCGCATCGATCGCCATCGCTGTTTTACCAGTTTGACGGTCACCAATAATCAACTCACGCTGACCACGACCCACAGGAATCATGGTATCAACTGATTTGTAACCAGTTTGAACAGGTTCGTCTACAGATTGACGCCAAATTACGCCTGGTGCTACTTTTTCAACAGCATCAGTTAATTTTGCATCAATTGGGCCTTTACCATCAATTGGGTTACCCAAAGCGTCGACAACACGGCCAAGAAGTTCCGGACCAACTGGAACTTCAAGTACACGACCTGTACAACGAGCTTTTTGACCTTCTTGAAGGCTTAAGTAGTTACCTAAGACAACGGCACCCACTGAATCCTGTTCTAGGTTCAGTGCCATACCAAATAAGCCGCCGTCAAATTCGATCATTTCACCGTACATTGCATCAGCAAGACCGTGAATGCGCACGATACCGTCGGATACCATAACAATGGTACCTTCGTTTTTAGCGGTCGCGCTGGTGTCCAGATCGCTGATACGCTGTTTAATGAGCGCACTGATCTCGGATGGATTCAGTTGTTGCATTGCGCTATTCCTCAATCTTTTATTAGTTCAGTCTTCATCATTTGCATTATGCAAGAAGACGAGTACGCATTTTTTCAAGCTTGTTAAGCGCAGAATCATCTATCACTTGATCGCCTGCACGAATTACAACACCTGCAATAAGCTCAGGTTTAACTTCAACTGAAACAGTTACAGTACTGTTGAAACGCTTTTCTAAAGCAGATTTCAACAATTGCTCTTGTTCAGCAGTTAATGGGAAAGCCGATTCAATCACGACATCCACATTGTTGTTATTCTGTGATTTAAGCTGTTCATATTCTGCTTCAATTTCAGGTAACAACATTAAACGATCGTTATCTGCAAGAAGTGTCAAAAAGTTAGACACTGCTTGAGATTGACCTTCACCTAAAACTTTAGCAAAAAGCTTCACTTGCTCCACAGGAGTAAGTTCAGGGCGATTTAAATAAGCGGAAAATGCTTCGTCTTGCACCGCAGCACTGAGCACTTGTAACGCATTCGACCAATTGTCTGTTGCACCTTGCTCAGAAGCATAAGCAAATGCTGCTTTGGCATACGGACGTGCCAACGTCAAGAGTTCAGCCATGATTCGCCTCTCTTAAAGTTTAGCAGCCAGCTGAGACAGCATGGCATTATGAGCTTCTGCGTCAACTTGCTGGTTCAGGATTTTTTCTGCGCCAGTTACTGCCAAAGCAGCTACTTGTTGACGTAATTCTTCGCGAGCAGAATTGATATCTTGATCAACAGCTTCTTTAGCCTGTTGACGAATACGCTCACCTTCAGCCGCAGCTTGAGTACGAGCTTCTTCGATCAATTGTGCTGCACGACGGTTCGCTTGTTCGATCAATTGAGCCGCTTGTGCTTTAGCTGCATCAAGCTCTTGCTTTACTTGCGATTGTGCATCGGCAAGATCAGCTTTCGCTTTTTCTGCTGCATTTAAGCCATCAGCAATTTTACGCTGACGCTCACTAATCGCATTGATTAGTGGTGGCCAAACAAACTTCATGCAGAATGCAACAAAGAATGCAAACGCAATCGCTTGACCAATCAATGTGAGGTTGATATTCATTGCAATTCCTCAAATAGTGGATTTAGGAATTAAGATGATTAACCTACAAATGGATTAGCGAAGATGAAGAACAAGCCAATACCAACACCGATCATAGGCACAGCATCAAGAAGACCCGCGATTAAGAACATACGAGTTTGAAGTTGTGGAGCCAATTCTGGTTGACGAGCAACAGCTTCTAAAAAGCGACCACCCAAAAGACCAAAACCAATCGCAGTACCTAAAGCACCGAAAGCGATCAAGATAGCAGATGCAATTGCAACTAGACCTAAAGTGAGTTCCATGAAAAATTCCTCAGAGGTTAGGTTATTACCAAATTAAATTAAAAAAATTCAGCCCAACCATCGTTTGATAGTTAGGCAATACCATTAATGTTTTTCGCTTGCCATGCTCAAGTAAACGATGGTAAGCATCATAAAGATGAATGCCTGCAACGTGATTACAAGAATGTGGAAGATCGCCCAAGGCACAGACAACGCCCATTGAATCCAGAACGGCAATAAAGCAATTAGGATAAAGATCAACTCACCGGCATACATGTTACCGAATAGTCGGAGAGCTAATGAAATCGGACGAGCAAGGAATGTTACCAATTCCAAAATCAAGTTCACTGGAATAAGCAACGCTTTTGCAACTGGATTACTTGGGTTAAATGGGTTAAGTGCCAATTCACCAACGAAACCACTAACACCCTTTTCGCGGATGCTGTAGAACAAGATAAGTACAAATACAGATAAAGACATACCTAAAGTAATGTTTGGATCTGTAGATGGAACGATCTTGAAGTAAACGTGGTGAGGGTCCATACCAAATACGTTTGCACCTACAAACGCTGCAACTTGAGGAATCCAGTCAACTGGGATCAAGTCCATTAAGTTCATGAGGAAAATCCACACGAAAATAGTGAGTGCAAGCGGAGCGATTAAACGTGATTTGCCATGAAAAGTATCACGGACACTTGAGTCAACAAACTCGATGATCATTTCAATTGCAGACTGGAATTTAGTTGGAACACCTGCATTAGCAGCTTTCGCAACGATCCAGAACATCAAACAGAAAATAACACCAAGGCCAATTGACCAACCCATTGAATCCAAGTGAATTGCAGTGAACCCCATCGAATGAGCTTCTTCAGCAGTCTCAGCCAATTTCCATGTACCGTCTGGCATTTTGCCATAGGTCATATTGGTCAAGTGATGCTTGATATACTCTGTCGAAGTGAGGGCATGTTCTTCAGCAGCCATAAATCACACCTGGTCAATGTCAATTACTAAAAAGAAGGGAAACGAACATCGGCGCACTGTCGATATCTCGCTACCCTCCAAAAAATCTTCAATTCTTCTTGTTTCTACACCCGTTTTTGTAGACGTGACACCCAAAACGGAGCGACCCACGACATTGTCTGAACGAGAATAAAACCAAACAGCAATGCTAACGGTGATAAAGGTTTAACATTGCTCAAAATCAAAATAAATCCAACGATCATGATTGCAAATTTGCCTAACATGCCCCTATACATGTTAGACAGCACTTGTTTTGATGCTCTCGCACCTGCTGTCCTGAAGGATTGCCACGAGAAATAACTCATAGCAAGCCAGCAAACCAGTGCACCAAGTGCCGCACTTAATGCTGCTGTCATGTCTTTTATGCTCCACGCCACTAAGGCGGAAACAGGGATCATACATGCTTGTAAGAAGACCAAAGCTTTTGCTAATCGTCGGTCAATCAAGCGACTAGTTTGGCTCATTATTTATCCACTCACAGCATAAATGCTTGACAAGTTTAGCTGATGATCGCTTTTAATCGCAGGCATTATAGAGTTACACCCCTGAACATGCAATCTTTTCCCGACTTTAGTCGGGGTTTTTCATGACAGGTGGTGCTGACGCTACAGTCAGCCTTTGTTTATTTTTTATCTTACTTTTGCGTACTTAATACACATTTATCTGTTTTTATAGCCAGTTTCTTCCATGCAGTGACGAAATCATCCTCGTTATTCATGCTCTCGTCTACGGGTTGAAAAGTAATGTTACCTAATTTTTGATACTGACTTTTAGTGGTAAAACTTTCCGCTAACAAACACATCTGATCTTTTGGTCGATTATCATTAAGATACTTAATTTGAGCTGCTGTTGGTGCAACATGAGGATCATCTGTCAAAGCGCCTGCGAACTTTAAATTTAAAGAGCGTTCTAAATATTGATAGGCATCATGATATGACCAATATGGCTTACCATTACTTGTGCTGTCATAAGCTTGTGCTGCCTGAAACATTTTGCGAGCAAAGATATTAGCATTATTCCAATATTTAGCCTTATTTTCAGGATGCTGCTGAGAACGTAAAGCTGCAATAAAGAAACCGATTCGAACTGCATTGTTTGGTTCTAGCCACACATGAGTATCTACTGTATTAGGTAACGCTACACCGCGTGTACTACGCAGGGGTAAAACAGAAACTATGCCACTATCTAATAAGGCAATTGCTTTCTTATTATTACCTAACAATTTATTTAGAGGTGCTTCATGAGCCTTACCCAACCAAATGACCAATGATGCATCATTAATTGCTTTACGGTGCGCTGGGGTTAATTGTACGTCATGCCCAGTTTGTCCCTTTAATAAGAGTTGTGGTTCCTCAATACCTTGAGTGACTTCTTTTGCAATCAGATAGATCGGGTGTGTAGAAACCACCAAACCCTGACTCCACCCTAACGTACTCAAAAGAGAGAACATACTGAAAACAAAAAAACGGAACATGACAGACCATCAATTTAAATTAGCTCGAAGCATGTTATAATATAACAAAGTTACAAAAATACCTAAGATTAATCGAATGAAGCATCGCTTCATGCTAATATTCCGTTAAAAATTCGAGGTTATTTCTATGAGTTCCTGCTCGCATGAACATCATGATTCTTTGCATGGTGTGCATGATCACCATAATGTCGCAAACCGTTTAGCTGAAGCAGAAAATTTATGTTCTGCGACTGGCGCACGACTTACGCCTTTGCGCAAAGAAGTTTTGGAACTCATTTTAAATGCTTCGGGTCCAATGGGCGCCTATGACTTACTCGCACGTATAAAAAGCCAAACTGATCGTCCGGCTGCTCCTCCAACTGTTTATAGAACTTTAGATTTTTTATTAGAAAAAGGTTTGATCCATCGCCTAACTTCTATTAATGCCTATATTCCCTGTTGCCACCCTCGCGAAGGTCATCAAGCAGCATTCCTAATCTGCACCGAATGCCACATGGTTAAAGAAGCCTCTTCTCAAGGTTTAACTCACCAGCTTGACCAACTTGCAGCGTCAGATGAGTTCGTGGCTCAACACAGCATTATTGAAATTTCGGGGAAATGCCAACAGTGCCGCACAACTCGTTAAATCCTGTATTAATTCAGCTTGAGCAGGTTTCTGTTCATCGTGATAATCGGGAAATTTTAAAAAAAGTTGATTTTGCTCTGCATCAAAATGAAATTGTGTCTTTAATTGGACCAAATGGTGCTGGCAAATCAACACTGATTAAAGTTCTACTTGGTATTCTCCAACCGAGTAGTGGACGCATTGTTAATTATAAAAAACTCAAAATGGCGTATGTGCCACAAAAATTTAATCCTTCACACAGTCTACCTTTGCGTGTTCAGGATCTACTTGATTTAGAAAAGTGTAGCCCTGCCCTTCGTCAGGAAATTACTCAAGACACAGGCATCTCCAAGTTACAACAATCAAAAGTACAACAACTTTCCGGTGGTGAGCGCCAACGCGTATTACTAGCGCGTGCTCTACTTCGTCAGCCAGATATTTTAGTTCTTGACGAACCGATGCAAGGTTTAGATATTCAGTCAGAAGCTGAACTTTATGAATATGTCCGTAGTCTGCCAGAACGATATGGTTGTGCAATCTTAATTGTTTCTCATGACTTACAATGGGTGATGGAAGGAACACACCGCGTAGTGTGTTTAAATAAACATATTTGCTGTAGTGGGTTACCCGAGAATATTCAACAACATCCTGAATATCAGGCGATCTTTGGAACTCAACGAGTTTTCTACCAACATCATCATGATCATTGTGCTCACGGTGATGCAGCACACCCCTGCCCTTATAATGACCGTCCTCACATCCACCCAGAACCGGAAGCTTAAGCCATGATGGAATGGTTACAATTATTGTTACCCGCATGGATTATGGGAACCTTATTGGTGTTTTTAACCGCACCTCTGGGTTGTCTAATGCTTTGGAGACGCATGTCTTTTTTTGCTGACACCATGGCACACGGAACACTACTTGGGGTTGCTATCGCAGGTGCTTTAAGCCTTCCTCTTTGGCTTGGTGTTGCAGGCACTGCGGTTTTACTGGTCGCAATTTTATGGGCCCTACATGACAATCGCTTACCCAATGATGCGCTCTTAGCCTTATGTTCAGCGACATTACTTTGTAGTGGCCTTCTGTTTATTCAACATGTTCCAAGTTTAAGACCTGAGCTTTTAAGTTATTTATTTGGTGACTTACTGAGTATTGATTGGCCTGACTTACCTGTTTTCACTTTAATCATTGCACTATCACTCGCAATTCTTTATCGCTTTTGGCAGCCACAAATACAGTTTGCAATTGATCCAGACATTGCAATTAGTGAAGGGGTAAATGCGAACTGGCAACGTCTTATTTTCATGCTGTTATTGGCTTTATTTACTGTATTAGCCTTACGTGCGGTAGGTTCTTTGCTTATGGGTGCATTACTCGTAATACCAGCTTTAAGCGCTCGCCTACTAGCAAACTCACCAAAGCAAATGGTCGTTTGGGCATTTGTGTTAGCTCAGCTTGGGGTGAGTGTGGGATTATGGTCAAGCGCAGCACTCAACATCTCTACCGGCTTAAGTATTGTTTTATGCATGGCCTTAACTTTCGCCGTTATTTTCATAACTCAAAAGCTAAAAAATCAGACACAGGCGGCCTAAATTAGGACGCCTGATGAACTGTACTTAATAATAAAGCCGCACAACTAAACATTACAGCAAAACCCCGATTCAAATATTTTTGCTGCTTAGGAGAGCGAAGTAATCTTAGAACCTTTGATGCTAGCCCTGTATATCCAGCCATTACAATCAAATCAATCGTAATCATTGTTATAGCCATAATCAGGTACTGTATCCATTGAGGCTTACCCAAATCTAGAAACTGGGGTAAAACAGCTAATAGAAATACAATCGCTTTGGGATTACTAATATTGACCACAAAGCCATTTAACAATAGCGCGAATACAGATTTATCTCTTTTTTCTTGTTGGATTTCTATATCTTTTATAGGTGCTGTCCACTGTAAGTAAGCAAGGTATAACAAATAAATCACACCAAACCATTTAACAAACTGAAAAGCCAAAGGTGTCGTTGCAAATAAAACTCCCACACCTGCTGCAACTACCATAATTTGAAGTAGCAAAGCGATTTGCAAACCAATCGCATTCCAATAGCCATGCCTAAAACCATAGTTTAGACCACTCGACATTGAAGCAATTGCTCCTGCACCCGGTGAGATACTAATAACCCAACAGGCCAACATATAAGCGAACCAAACTTGCAGAGACATAACAAAAAATAGACTATAAAAGTGGAATTATACTGTTTTATAAAGCTATCTTAGTCAGAATTCAAACAATAAAATCAACAAATAGACTACTAACGGCTCTTCGCATCAGGCACAATAATTAAAAGCTCATACTAAATTATAATTGAGGAGATACCTTCCAATGACTGCTCAATCCGTCATTTTGCCATTGCCATCAGATCATGCTCGCTTCATTGTTCTTCGTTTAAAAGACTTATCAATTGATGAATTAAAAAAACAAATTGGGGCTTTATTTGAAGCAAGAGACCGTCTAATTACTCAGCATTCTGATGCTCAAATTAAAACAGCAGTCGCTTTTGGTCCTGAACTATGGAAACAGCTCTATTCGCAAATTCCTGTAGGATTTAAACAGCTTGAGCCAGAACAAGGCGCATTCAACATGCCAGCTGTGCCAGCAGATGTACTCATTCATATTGCCAGCATGCGCTCTGATATTTGTTTTGCATTAAGCCAAGCATTTTTTGAAGGTATTAAAGATAAAGTCGAAGTTCTTGATGAGCGTGTTTGCTTCCGTTATTTCGATGGACGAGATATTACAGGTTTTATAGACGGTACTGAAAACCCTCAGTTCCCAGATGATCGTGCAGAAACAGCTCTTCTACCTGAAGAGGCTGGAGTATTTGCCGATGGTAGTTTCATTTTCGCGCAGCGCTATGCTCATGATTTAGAAAAATGGAAAAAATTGAAAGTTGATGCGCAAGAAAATGTCATAGGTCGCACCAAACTTGAATCTATTGAATTAGATGATGACGTTAAGCCAGAAAATGCCCATGTTGCCCGCACTGTTGTTGAGGATGATGAAGGCGAAGAAATGGAAATCTTGCGCCATAGCCTACCTTATGGCGATGGTCGAGGCGATCAGGGCTTATTTTTCATTGCTTACACAAAAGATCTCAGCATTATTGATGCCATGTTAAAGCGTATGTTCGGCACAAGTGGAGATGGTATTCATGATCGTTTATTGCACTTCGTGACACCACTTGATGGTGCTTATTACTTTGCACCAAGTGAAGAATTGCTAGAAGAAATTCTATAGAAGACTAAAAATAAAAAGAGGAGCATAAAGCTCCTCTTTTTAGATTCTAATTCTTAGAAAGGAATACGCTTATATTTGCGGTATTCAGGTTTCCAGAATGATTGATCAATTTTCTGTTTCAACAAATCATCACTAATCGTTACAGCTACACCATCAGCCATAGCTGCTTTCGCAACTTCGAATGCAATAACTCTAGAAACTTGTTGAATTTCACCCAACGGCGGCAACAAATCAGCTTGTGGATCTTTAAGCAATGGAGAGCAATTTGCTAAAGCACTACTTGACGCCATTAACATATTTTCAGTAACGCGTTTAGCACCCGATGCCACTACACCTAAGCCAATGCCTGGGAAAATGTATGAGTTATTACACTGTGAAATATTGTAAAGTTTGCCGTGATGATTCACAGGAGCAAAAGGACTACCTGTTGCAATTAATGCTTTACCTTCAGTCCACTCCACAATATCAGCTGGTACAGCTTCAACACGTGAAGTTGGGTTTGACAATGGCATGACTATTGGGCGTTCACAGTTTGCCGCTAAGGTCTTAATGATTTCTTCGGTGAACAAACCAGGCTGACCAGAAACACCAATTAACACTGTAGGCTTAGCATTTTTAACAACATCAAGCAGTGAAATCACTTCTTCAATATTGCCCCACTGATCAACTACCTCAGCTTTTTGCGCCAACTTACGTTGGAAGTCGAGCAAGTTTGGCTGATTCTCAGTGATCAAACCAAAACGGTCTACCATATAAACGCGAGCACGCGCTTCTGCATCGGTTAGACCTTCAGCAACCATTTGAGCAACAATTTGCTCCGCGATACCACAACCCGCCGAACCTGCACCTAAGAAAGCAATTTTTTGATCTTTTAATTGCTTACCCGCTGCACGACTCGCAGCAATTAAACTACCAACCGATACTGCTGCTGTTCCTTGAATATCATCGTTAAAACAGCAAATTTTATCGCGATATTTTTCTAAAAGTGGCATCGCATTTTTTTGTGCGAAATCTTCAAACTGGATTAATGCTTTTGGCCAACGACGCTTCACAGCATCAATCACCATATCTACAAATGCGTAATATTCATCGCCGCTAATACGCGGCTGACGCCAGCCCATATAGATCGGATCATTTAACAGTTGTGGATTGTTCGTCCCTACATCAATTGTGATTGGTAATGTATAAGCTGGACTAATCCCACCACAAGCTGTGTAAAGCGAAAGTTTTCCAATAGGAATCCCCATTCCGCCAATACCTTGGTCACCAAGACCTAAGATACGTTCACCATCAGTAATCACGATGACTTTTACATTATTTTTATTTACGTTCTGCAAAATATCATCAATCACATCACGATCTGGATATGAAATAAAAACACCACGATGACGACGATAGATATCAGAGAAACGCTGACATGCCTCACCTACTGTTGGGGTGTAAATAATCGGCATCATTTCTTCAAGATGATTTTCGATTAGATGATAGAACAAAGTTTCATTGGTATCTTGGATATTACGCAGATAGATATGTCGATTGATATCATCAGTGAAAGCGCAATATTGTTGATAAGAGCGCTGGCTCTGCTCTTCAATAGTTTCAATAATATGGGGGAGTAAACCGTGTAAGTTAAAGTTACTTCTTTCTTCTTCAGTGAAAGCAGAACCTTTATTTAAAAGTGGTAACTCTAAAAGTGTAAAACCTGCATATGGGATATAAAGGGGGTGTTTACTTGGGTGTCCTGATATCATTGCCTATCTCATTTTCCAGCTTAGAGTAGAGAAAAACACGTTTTTGTATGGTCTCTAAAACTCTTTGTGCGTATAAGCTTAAGCCTAATTCGTTCAAAATAGATATTTTAAACCGTGATGGTAAAATTAAAGACTATTTAGTTAAAACATGTATAAAATTAAACAATAAATATCAATATCTTAATAATTTTATGCTTTTAAAAAAACTTTTATTATTTTAATTTTAGCGGCCTAAACCATATATTTTAATACTACCATATATTTCTCCAAGAAATAATGGTAGGTTTTTAGTGTCATTTACTGATTAGAAAATCACAGAAGGCTTGTATTTATTTGTTTTTAGAATAATGAGACAGTCCACCCTGCAATATTCATTTAAAAAATAATACTCGGTAAGTGGCACAAAAAGAATTACTCGAATATTAAATCCACTCCCCTAACTCCTAGGAAATTTGCTATATTTGACGTTTTTCTGCGACATCTATTTTCGATTGATATGAATACGGCAATACAAGCAGCTCTCGACCATGCAGTGCAAACTCTTCAACAAGAAGGGGTGCTTCCTTCCGACTGGAAAAACACAAGCAACTTAACACGCACCAAAGACCGAAGCCATGGCGACTTTGCTTCTAATATTGCCATGATCGGCTCGAAAGCTGCTGGTATGAAACCACGTGATTTAGCTGAGAAAGTTCTAACTGCATTACCAGAAGTTGCAGATATCAGCAAAGCTGAAATCGCAGGACCTGGTTTTATTAACTTCTTTTTAAATGCAGACCAGCGCTTTGCTATTCTTGATCAGATTCAAGCACAAAAAGAAATCTTTGGTCGCAGCCAAGCTAATGCGGCGAAAAAGATCCAAGTTGAATTTGTTTCTGCCAACCCAACGTCTAGTCTACATGTAGGACATGGCCGTGGTGCTGCATATGGTATGACTGTTGCCACGTTACTTGAAGCAACAGGTGCTAAAGTTGACCGTGAATACTATGTGAATGATGCTGGCCGTCAAATGGATATTTTGGCGACTTCTACTTATTTACGTTATTTAGAATTACTTGGTCAAAACCTTGTATTTCCAAAAAATGCTTATCAAGGCGATTACGTTAAAGAAATCGCACAGACTATTATTGATAAAGATGGCGATGCCTACCTTCGTGAAGTGGCTGATGTCTATAAAGATGTGCCAGAAGACGTACAATATGCAGAAGAATTAGATAGCGACGGCAATAAAGTCGTTTTATCTGGCGACAAAGAAAAACATATTGATGGCCTTATTGCCAACTCACAACAGTTGTTAGGTGAAGGCTACCGTGTATTCCACCAAGCTGCTCTTCATGCCATTTTAGATGACATTAAAGATGACCTTGCTGACTTCGGTGTAACTTTCAATCAATGGTTTAGTGAAGCATCTCTTAATGCAAAAATTGATGAAGCATTAGAAACACTTGATCAACGTGGCTTTCTTTATGAAAAAGATGGCAACATCTGGTTTAAATCAACTGAATTTGGTGATGAAAAAGACCGTGTTGTTAAACGTCGTAATGGTCAAAC
This sequence comes from Acinetobacter sp. ACIN00229, assembly GCF_016106645.1. Lineage (NCBI taxonomy): Bacteria > Pseudomonadati > Pseudomonadota > Gammaproteobacteria > Moraxellales > Moraxellaceae > Acinetobacter > Acinetobacter sp. ACIN00229. The sequence goes on along the minus strand of NZ_JADWOM010000021.1, from coordinate 29,106 downwards.
TACATACTTTGCATCAGACATTGCATATCACTTGAATAAATTACAACGTGGTTATACGGACCTAATCGACATTTGGGGTTCTGACCACCACGGTTATATTTCTCGCGTAAAAGCGGCAATTGATGCGATGGGTTACGACTCTAAAAAATTAACTGTACTTTTAGTTCAGTTCGTAAGTCTATGGCGTGGTGGCGAGATGGTTCAAATGTCATCTCGTTCAGGGCAGTTCGTGACTTTACGTGACTTGCGTAAAGAAGTGGGCAATGACGCGGCTCGTTTCTACTACGTAATGCGTAAGAGTGAACAACACATCGATTTCGACCTTGACCTTGCTGTGTCACAAAGTAAAGACAATGCTGTGTATTACATCCAATATGCACATGCACGTATTTGCCGCATGTTAGAAAAAGCAGCAAGCACAAACTTAGAATTCGATGTAAACACTGCTCGCCCACATGCGGAACGCTTGTCTCTTGATGCGGAAACTGAGATTCTTGCTAAATTAGCAGCTTATCCAGATGCAGTGTTGCGAGCTGCAAATGCTTATGAACCACACCAGGTTGGTAACTACTTGAAAGAGTTAGCTGCCTTGTTCCACGGTTGGTACAATGAACATAAAGTATTAAGCGATGATGCCGAGCTTACACAAGCACGTTTATTACTTTCAATCAATGTACAACAAGTGTTGCGCAATGGTTTAGAATTGCTTGGTGTATCTGCACCAGAATCTATGTAAAAATTATATTGCATGACAGTAAATAAAGGTCATGCAATATATAGTAAGCAGTGGTTTGTAGAGTTAAAATAGCTGATACGAACCACTGTTTCAGCATCGTAATACGAGACTCAAACTCGAATTAAAACAATCAAAATACAGAGGAATAATCCACGTGTTTGGCAAAACGCAACGCGGTGTATCTGAAAGACCTAACAAGCCTAAAAAGCCCCTAATTCCTAAATGGTTAGGGACACTTGTCGCTATTTTGGCGGTCTTATGTATCGCTGTAGTGCTTATGCTTTGGAAACCTTGGCAACCTGTTCCCGCAAAAAATCAGATTACCTCTGAACACTATCAAGAAGAAGATACCAATAAAGACTATCGTTTCTACGATCTATTACCTCAACAACAAGTAACCCCTATTCCGGAACAAGCAATTCCTGAGAGCAAAAATCAAGGTACAGCCATGATTGTTGAGGCACCAAGTGCAGCTCAACCAGCGGCTTCAGAAAGTGCAGGAATTGATGCTAACCCATCAGCCACTGCTCCTCAGCAGCCTACCTATATTTTACAGGTTCGCAGCTATAACGACCCCGATCAGGCTGACGCTCGCCGTGCAGAAATCATTTTGAATGGCTTATCTGCAGATGTAGTCAAAAGTAGTGAAAATGGGCAAATATGGTACCGTGTTATTTCAGGTCCTTATGACTCCCAAGATGCTGCATTAGCCGCTCAACAAACATTACAACACAGTGGCATTGATTCTATCGTGATCAAACGCAAGTAACCGGCAAATAAAAAAGGAACAAATAATTGTTCCTTTTCTTTTAAATATCAGCACAATTCCTTTCATTAGTACCCATTCCCTTTTGTTTCGCTTTCTGAAATGCGGGTCTTTGCTGAATACGATGTAAAAAAGCCTGAATATTAGGGTATTTCCCTTGCAAACGTGATTGCAAAGCTTCCAGTGGGAAACTCATTTGAATATCAGCAAATGAAAAATCGCCTGCGAAATATTCATGCTCTGCCAAATAGTTTTCTAAAAAACTAATATGATCTTTCATACGTGGGCGAACAAAATTTGCCTTCACCCCTTCTGTGATTCTTTTTGCTACGGGTTGAATTAACCATGGCACATGCTTATTTACGCTATTCATGACCAAAGTCATGACTAATAATGGCATAAGTGAACCTTCAGCATAGTGCATCCAATAAATATACTGCTGTAAATCTTGGGGCTGTGTAGGTTTAAATTGCTGCTTCTGATCATAACGCTGCTGTAAATATTCCAAAATCACAGCAGATTCTGCAATGACTTGCTCATCATCAGTCAAAATCGGAGCTTTACCTAAAGGATGAATACATTTCAATGTTTCTGGAGCGGAATAGTTAGGTAAGCGTTGATAATAATGAATATCATAATCTAAGCTTAACTCTTCTAAAGCCCATAAGATTCGAAACGATCGCGAACATTCCAGGTGGTGTACACTAATCATGTTATTGCCTGCTTTTATTTTTCTTTTTACATAAAAAACAGCATGTGAACATGCTGTTTTATTCCATTTGTGGAATGGATATAAAATCATCCACCTCCACAAAATAGCATTTTTACACTGTAACAAGCACAGTATGAATGTCTAAACTACGTAACAAAGTTTTAGTAACTGGCGTTTTACTACTTACCGTTAAGATTTTTTGCTGAAGTTCTTCATCTGGTAAGTCTTTAAAAACAATACGACGTTCAATATGTTCTTCATGCTCTCTATTGGTATGAAAATCAATTTCAACCGAGAACTCACCCAAATCATAACCCTTATGCTTCGCATACATTCTTAAAGTAATAAGCGTACATGCAGCTAAACTTCCGGTGAGCAAATCATAGGGTGCTGGGCCTTGGTCTTGCCCTTCAAGTTTTTCAGGCTCATCACAAAAATATTGATGACGTCCACTGGTGATTTCGCCCTTCCATTGTTCAGCAAGGGGCTTTGCTTTACTGCTTGCGATTACTGCTGTCATTTTGATGCTCTCATTTGATCTGGAAGAACAGGGGCTTCTAAACGTGCACCAACATAATCTGGAATTTCACCAAAACGTGCATCATGGTTAATCCATTGCTCGCGCGCTTCTTTTAAATCATCCATAGTGCGTGCAACAAAATTCCACCAGAGTAAAATTGGCGTTTCAAACGGTTCACCACCAATCAATAAAATCCGATTGCCTTTTTTTACTTCAATCTCAATTTCACTCAGTCCAGTATCCAAAACCACCATGTTGTCAGCAGTTAACTCATGACCATTTACATGGGCAACACCTTCTAATGCCATAAAGCCATATTCATAATTAGGATTTAATGGAATACGGGTTTTAGTATCTTCGGTAGCAATTAAGTCGACACCCACTAACGGCGTATGAACCACTACTGGAGAAGTAGTTGCCAAATATTCACCCACAAGCACGGTAAATTCTAGTCCGTCTTTCTCAACAACAGGTAGCTCTGGATAATGTTCAAATTTCGGATCCATATTGCGCTTTTGATCTGGCAAAGCAATCCAAAGCTGCGCAGCGTGCATTTGAGTTTCTGTATCAGGTGCAACTTCTGTATGTGAAATACCATGACCTGCTGTCATTAAGTTCACTTGCTTAGGACGAATAAGTTGTTTTGAACCCAAGCTATCGGTATGCATCATGGTCCCTTCAATCATCCAAGTGAAAGTTTGCAAACCAATATGAGGATGAGGACCCACATCTAAACCATCACCCGCAGGAAAGGTGACTGGGCCTGCATGATCTAAGAAACACCATGCTCCAATCATTCGTTTTTGTCGGCTAGGTAAAGCCCGCTTAATGACTGTCCCCTGTCCAATTTCAGCAGAGCGAATTGGAAATTCCTGAATGAACTGATTGGCAAATTTCTCGCAATCCTTTGAATCAGAAATATCGTAATCATTATTATTGCTCATGATATTACTCTCTTTTACCTATGCTTTTGCAATGAGTTGTTCTAATAATCTTAACAATACACTCATTATTCAATATAGTCTTTTAGTAATACACAGGGTGTTATGAATGAGACAATCATTTTTTTAATTATAGAAAATAATAAAGCTGCATTGAGCAGCTTAAGATGATTGAGTTTTAACGAGCTGTTTTAAGTTTTTCATAAATTGCCCAAATTGTGGGAAAAACTCTTGAAATAGCGGATGGTCTCGATTTTCCAACATGACTTCGCTAAAAAGTTTTAGCCCAACTCCAAAGGATTTTGTAGTTTCATCATCAAAAAAATCTGCTTTTTTTAAGCGTTCGACAATTTCAAAGATATCGTCATGATTTCCCGCATAGAACTCAAGACGTTCAGTATAGGTCGAGGCTTCTCCTTTCGCATTTTTTAGATGTTGTACAGTGACATGATATTGATGTTGTTTCATCTATAAATTCTCTATTTAAAATTAATGACTTTGAATAATTTCAACCTGTTTAAGGTCGATTTATAGGCGCCCAATCGCAACCGCAGCTTGATCAATTTTTTCGGCAATTTGATAAATATGCTCTTGCTGTAAACCTGCCGAGTTCAACTTCAAACGTAAGGCAGTCTTTAAGTTTTCCATTGCACGATGAATTTCGATTAATTCATCATTACTGTGAATTTCACGTCTAAGGCGTAATTTTTCCAATAGCTCATTCAACTTATCATGTTGTTCAGTTAAGTAGGCTTCTCCGACTTCTGTGATTCGATATTGTTTACGCTCTATGTCTAACAAATTAATTAAGTTCATTTCTTCAAGACCGGTTAGCGTTGGATAAATTGTTCCTGCACTTGGCGTATAGCCATCACCCACCAAATCACTTATTTCTTTAATGATTTCATAGCCATGCTTTGGGCTTTGCTGAATGAGATAAAGTACTAAAAGTTTCATGCGTCCAGCTTCAAAAAGTCTTCCACGGCGCCCCGAACGGTGATGTTCTCGGTGATGCTCATTGTGTTCAGCATGATGATGTTCTGATTGTTGTTTCATCTTTTAAAACCTAAAAATGATCAATTTATATTTATTAAGATATATCTTAATATATCTTTTATCAAGTATAAGCAATAAGAATAGATTTATCATTTTGATAGTTATTAAAATTAATTTTAGTTTTTAAAAGTTAAGTAATAAAAAAGGACGCTAACGCGTCCTTTTCTTTACCAACTAACAAGGAAAGATTATTCCCACTCAATCGTTGCTGGTGGTTTAGATGACACGTCGTATACAACACGTGATACATCTTTAATTTCATTCATAATACGTGTTGAGATTTTATCAACTAGTTCGTATGGTAAATGTGCAAAACGAGCTGTCATAAAGTCAACTGTTTCAACTGCACGAAGTGCGATTACCCATGCATAACGACGACCATCACCGACTACACCAACTGACTTAACAGGTTGGAATACGGCAAAGGCTTGAGCAGTTTTGTCATACCAGCCGCTGTCGCGAAGCTCTTGCATAAAGATATCATCAGCAAGACGAAGAATATCCGCATATTCTTTTTTCACTTCACCCAAAATACGAACACCTAAACCAGGGCCCGGGAATGGATGACGGTAAATCATGCTGTGTGGCAAGCCAAGTGTCGTACCTAATTTACGAACTTCATCTTTAAACAAGTCACGTAAAGGTTCAACTAACTCAAACTCTAAATCGTCTGGTAAGCCACCCACGTTGTGGTGAGATTTAATAACGTGTGCTTTACCTTGTTTACTTGCAGCAGATTCGATTACATCTGGGTAAATCGTACCTTGAGCCAAGAATTTCACGCCATCAAGTTTACGTGCTTCTTCAGCAAAAACTTCAATAAACTCACGACCAATGATTTTACGTTTTTTCTCTGGATCAACTTCACCAGCCAATGCAGTTAGGAAACGTTGTTCAGCATCTGCACGAATAACACGAATACCCATATTTTCAGCAAACATTTGCATTACTTGGTCACCTTCGTTTAAACGAAGTAAACCGTTATCAACGAATACGCATGTTAACTGGTCACCAATTGCTTTGTGTAAAAGCGCAGCAACTACAGATGAGTCAACACCACCAGAAAGACCTAAAAGAACTTTTTCATCACCGATCTGTTCACGTAGTTGTTCTACACGTAAGTCGATGATGTGTTCAGGTGTCCAAAGGCCACCACATCCACAAATTTTATGAACAAAATTTGCAAGTAATTCTTCACCTTTTGCCGTGTGCGTTACTTCTGGGTGGAATTGCACACCATAGAAACGGCGTGTTTCGTCACTTACAGCAGCAACAGGACAACTTGGTGTGCTTGCAGTAATGCTAAAACCTTCTGGAATCTGGCTCACTTTGTCGCCATGGCTCATCCAGACATGAAGTTGGTCTTCACGATCTTGTAAGTTGCCAATCAGTTGGTCACGTTTAACGATATCAACTTCGGCATAACCAAACTCATGTACAATACCCGGCTCAACTTTACCGCCTAACTGTTCAGACATGGTTTGCAAGCCATAGCAAATACCCAATACTGGAACACCCAACTCAAACACTACTTGTGGTGCACGTGGGCTGCCTTCTTCATGCACACTCTCAGGTCCACCTGACAAAATAATGCCATTTGGCTTAAAAGCGCGAACGTCTTCTTCAGACATATCAAAAGCATACATTTCAGAGTAAACACCGGCTTCACGTACACGACGTGCAATGAGCTGGCTATATTGAGAGCCGAAATCCAGAATCAGGATACGATCTTCAGTAATTTGAGTATTGGTAGTCATGACAAACCACTAAATGGCAAAAGAATTAAGCGCGCCATTTTAACATTTTTCACGCTTCGGCGCACCGCAAATCATCATATATCTTATTTTTTTCATTTCTGAATCATTTCTATCGTTGAATTCTTTGACATAAATCAATATTTACTTATATTTATCAAACATCTGGATTAGTCTTAAAAACTTCATACGTATTGATAAATTCATCACATTCTATGCAACATCACCATGAATTTGATGTTAAGATGAGCCGATAAAACAGGCATTACCATGGAAAGGTAAATACCATAAGCGATATTTGTCTGTGCTTAAACAATTATCCATTTTTATGGCTTGTTGCCCCCTATCAAAATCAATAGAAATCTAAGGAACAACAATGCTTCAAACTATGATTGCAGATTTCCAGCAACATTTTTGGTTGTATATCTCTATTCCTTTTATGAGTGGTTTAATTGGCTACATCACCAAGGTAATCGCCATTCAGATGATGTTTTCGCCACTTGAGTTTAAAGGCATTAAACCATTTCTAGGTTGGCAAGGCATCGTGCCACGCAAAGCCGAGAAAATGGCAACAATTGCTGTTGAGCTCATGACAGCCAAACTCATTAAACCTGAAGAAATTTTTGCACGCCTAGATCCTAAACGTATTGCCAAAGAAATAGAAAAACCACTGCTTGCCGCAGCTGAAGATATTACCCGTGATGTTGCGCAAGAGTATCAGCCGGGATTATGGGAAGGCATGCCAGAGTTTGCGCGTCAAAGACTCATTCGTCGTGTGCAATCAAAAGCACCCGAGATTGTTGAACACATCATGAGTGAAGTACAACGTGATGTGAACCGATATTTTGATATTAAACATCTTGTTATCAGCAACTTGCTTAAAGACAAACGCCTACTCAACAATATTTTTAAACGAGTGGGCAAACAAGAATTTAAATTTTTTAGTAATGTCGGATTTGTATTTGGCTTCGGTATTGGTGTGATTCAGATGCTTTGCTGGATTATCACGCAAGGTAAATATCCTTGGATGCTGCCAATGTTTGGCGGCTTTGTGGGTTTTTTCAGTGACTGGATTGCATTACAAATGATGTTTCGACCACTATACCCTAAGAAAATATTGGGCTATACGTGGCAAGGTTTGTTTATTAAACGTCAAAATGAAGTTGCCGCTGACTACGCAGCGTTAATTTCCAAACAGCTTTTAACTTCTCGCCACATGATGGAAGAATTATTTTCTGGTACACATTCTGCACGTGTTATTGATCTGGTTAACCGTCATGTCAAACAAGAAATTGATATGCAAGCAGGTGTAATTCGTCCACTTGTTGTTTACGCAATTGGCGGAGAAAAATATCAAGATATGAAATCGCAAGTTGCTGAACGTATTATGCAACGGCTTCCAGAGACGATGAAATACGTAGAATCTTATGCAGAAGATGCTATGAATATTCGCAGTACTTTAATTGAACGTATGCAAAAATTAACACCATCTGAATTTGAAGGTATGTTGCGCCCTGCGTTTAAAGAAGATGAGTGGGCACTCATTGCAGTAGGTGCAGTACTTGGTTTTGTTGTTGGGGAATTACAAATCCAGTTCATGCTCTAATTTTACGTCCCTAGAAATAAAAAAAACCGGATGAGTTGATCATCCGGTTTTTATTTTGTCTTGAATATTATTTCTCGATTGCATGATCCAAACTAATACGTCCAGCGCCATGAAGCATCAGGAAGAATAAACCACCTGCCATTGCAAGGTTCTTCATGAAATGGATGCCATTGTTATATTGCGCCGCTGCATCAGCACCACCTTGGTGGAATAAAAATGCAGTAAGAATACTAAAGATTCCAAGTCCAAAAGCCGCAAAGCGTGCTTGGAAACCAAATAACAAGGCTAAACCACCACCAAACTCAACCAAGATCACTAAAGGAAGAATTCCTGCTGGAACCCCCATTGCTTCCATATATCCAGCAGTTGCTGCATAACCAGTAATTTTCCCCCAACCTGCAACAAGGAAGATATAGGCGATAAGAAGACGCGCAATAAGGCTAATGAAACTGTCTGCGCCTGATTGCGTTACGATATTTTTGACCACTACATTTGGATTAAACATATTGCCACCTTTATTTAAATGCTTATTTATTGATGAGCTCATTCTAGGTTTGGGACATTGATAATTAAATACTCAAAATCCATATATATCGTTGCATAAACGAGATGATCAATTTGTATTTTTTTGATGCTTTATACTGACTTTCTATAGGCTCACTGCTAGGATTTGAGCACGGTTTACCACTTGCTCTTATCATGGAACTTATTGATTTTATTCTACACGTTGATCAACATCTCGCCGAATTTATTATAAATTACGGAACGTGGATTTATGGCATTCTATTTTTAATTATTTTTATTGAAACCGGTTTAGTGGTTATGCCGTTCTTGCCGGGAGATAGTTTGCTATTTGCAGCTGGTGCTTTAGCAGCATCTACAGGTGCGATGGATCCATGGGTACTGGGCACTCTACTCTTCATTGCTGCCGTTTTAGGTGACACAGTAAACTACCATATTGGACGTTTTATCGGTCCACGTGTGTTTGAAATGAATTCCCGATTCATTAATAAACAGCACTTAGTTAAAACTCAAGAATTCTTTGCTCGCCATGGCGGCAAGACGATTATTTTTGCTCGCTTCGTTCCATTTGCCCGCACCTTTGCGCCTTTTGTTGCTGGGGCTGGTAGCATGAACTATAAGTTTTTCCTAACTTATAACCTGATTGGAGCATTGTGTTGGGTCGCTTCTTTTGTAACTTTAGGCTATTTATTTGGAAATATGCCAATCGTTAAAGATAACTTTACCCATCTTATTTTCGGCATCATTATTATTAGTGTTTTACCAGGCATCATCGGATTTATACGTGAAAAACTCAAAAACCGAAAAGCCAATGTTCAAGACTAATTAGAAGAAACGGAATACCACCGGAAGCATACATAAAATGAGCAACATGGCCGATCCTTTATATAAATGATCGGCTTTTATTTTTTTGATTGGACCCGCTAACAACGCTCGTCCAAAAAGCATCCAGAAACTTGCTGCCGGAATCAGGATTAATGTAAAAACACCAAATACAATAAGAAAATTTTCAGGCGAATTCCATGCTTCAACAGGAAAGATACCGGCTGCAAATAGCAAAGCTTTAGGATTCTTTAAGGTTGATAAGAATAATTGACGTGGCCGAATATTACGATGACTTTGACTGAACTGTTGTAAATGGGTGTTCTTCCATAAGTGAAAAGCAAGCCAGAATACATAAAATACACTCGTGATATGCAAAATGAGCAGTAGTGCTGGCCAAATTGGAGCAGCTAAATGAATAAATACAGCCCAAAAGCTAATACCGTAGGCATAGCCTAACCATTCCATTGGGATAAGCCAGAATGCTTTAGATAAACCTTGAGAATGAGCAGCGGTTGCAAGTAAAGCATTTGTCGGCCCCGGAATGAGCAAAACAGCCAACATTGCCAATACAAAAAACCAACTCTCAATCATAAAATTTCCACAATATCCAAGATGGGGCCACCTTAAACGAAATAGGCAAAATATAGCAAGTTTGTGAGGGCTTTTGATTATAGAAAATACAGAATTTATTAAGCTTTAAAATTTAAAATGCATTGATTTATATTAATTTTATTATGAAACATTTTGCTAAACTTTATTCATCACAATATGCCTTAATTAGCATATTGTGATGCAAAATTGTCTATTAATTCGTCTTTTTTCGAACAATAATTGGGCAATTTTTAAACTGAGCAGCCTGAACAATTGCTTCTTGCTGACCTAAAACACGTGAAAGTTCGGTATTTTTCGTTGAAGAAGATTGTCCCATATTTACAGAGATAGATGGACCGAATCCCCAACCGCCTCGTCCCCAGCCACCGCCGAGTCCAAGTCCAACACCCATACCGGTACTTTTCGGAGTTTGTACGCCATTATCGATATATTGTTGGATACGGTTATATTCACTTTGTAGCTGCTGACAGCCCAAAGATTGATATTGAGTCGGAGACACGTAAGTCGGTTTTACCGTCGTAGCACAAGCGCCGAGTAATAAAGTGGCTGCCACCAAAGGCGCAATATATAAGCCTTTCATCATTTTTCTCTTATCGTTTTGGCTCAATTTCACCAAACAATGTCTCATAAGCTTGAGTCAATTTATGTTCTGGTGCCAAATGAGCCAAAGGTAAATTTTTCTGATGTGATTCTTTCATTAAAACCGAAGGCGGTAACATGCTATTAAGTACAGGCAACCCTTCATCTTTCAACTGCTGAACCACTTCCCGAGGTAATTTTGCTTGAGCTTGAAATTGGTTGACGACAATTCCTTCAATTTCCAAGCGATCATTATGATCATCTTGCGTTTCGAGAACATTTTCAATCAATGTTTGTAACGCGCGCTTTGAAAAGACATCACAATCGAAGGGAATTAAGACTTTATCTGCTGCTATGAGTGCCGATAAAGTAAAAAAGTTAAATGCAGGTGGTGTATCTATATAGATACGATCATATCGTCCAATTAAATTTTGAATTGAATCACGTAATTTATAAATTTTATGTTTACTTTCAAGTGCATGCTCAAGAGCACCAAGTGTTGGGCTAGCAGGAAGCACATCTAATTTTGCAAAGGGAGTTGAGTGTACAAAGCTATCAATATCTTTATTTCGTGGGGCTTTCAAAATCGAACCTAATGCATTACCGATTAAACCCTTTTGTTGATTGTTTCCCAACACATCATCAAAGAAATTTTCAATATTTGGTTCTAAAATTGATTTTTCAGCAGAATAGGTTGCGTCATCTCCTAAAAGGTACTGACTAGAGTTGGCTTGAGGATCGAGATCAATGACCAATGTCCTTAAGCCATGTTTGGCACTAATTGCGGCCAAATTTACAGTAATACTTGATTTCCCTACACCGCCTTTTTGGTTAAACACCACACGAGTTAACATGTTTCCCTCTGCATATTTTTTTACTGTACGCAGTTTAACCTAGAGCTTAAGCAAAAAGGCAAAGAATGTAGAACAATTAAGCAAAAACAGGTTTCACAATCACTAAAATAATAATAGCAATAAATGCGATCACACTAATGATTAAACCCGCCCTACGTTGTGCCAATAAAAGAGTGTCATCTTTTTTAAAGGCTTTCATCAGAGAAGATAACAAGACTAAAAATAGAATAATTTTAGCGTAAAACCACGGCTGTACCTGAAAGTCTTTCATGACCAATAAAATTGCGCCCGTAATAAAAACTACGGTAAACGACAAATGTTGTAAGGCAACTAATATTTTACGTCCCGCTGGGTTTGGTTGCTCCCCTTGCACGCCTACAAACAGAGTTGAAGCACGTAAGACAAAAACCATAAGTGCGGCAGCCACGGCAGTCATATGAATAATTTTAGTGAGTAAATGTGCATCCATGAAATTAGCCCTTAGCTTTTAGGTGCATGTGCACATTCTGGGCTAGCAGGTGCTTGTCCTTGCCACTCACTTGGTAAATAGGCATGAATTGCTAAAGCGTGAATTTGACCTGGATTCATTAAGTCTGAAGCTAAGGCATAAACTTTTTGATGACGTTGAACTAAACGTAATCCGTTAAATTCTTCACTCACTACAATCACTTTAAAATGTGACTCTTTACCTGGGAAATAACCACCATGTCCAGCCGACTCATTAATAACTTCCAAATGGCTAGGTGCAAGGGTTTGTAACCGTTCAATCAATTGTTGTTCAAGGCTCATAGCTTTTCCTTTACGATTATTCGTATATTTGAACCTAGTATACCCTGTCTACACACAAACAAAAGTTGCTCTTGTATGCTTTGACTCCAAACAAAATGTCTATTTATTCGGCAACTTAACGATAAAAATACATCTAATTGCTCATTTCTGTTTTTATTTTATGCAATCAGCATATTTATTTGCATAAAGTTGTTGACCCATGTTTCGCTTAATGTATTATAAGCGGCACGCGGGAATAGCTCAGTTGGTAGAGCATAACCTTGCCAAGGTTGGGGTCGCGAGTTCGAGTCTCGTTTCCCGCTCCAAATTGGTTTTTTTTGAGAAAGTTTTCGTAAAAACTGCTTATATATGCGGGAATAGCTCAGTTGGTAGAGCATAACCTTGCCAAGGTTGGGGTCGCGAGTTCGAGTCTCGTTTCCCGCTCCAAATTTAAAAAGCCCTAGTCGAAAGACTGGGGCTTTTTTCTTTTCATTGATTCATAATTTTTTTATGGTCTATCTATTGACAGCATAATTCATTGAGAATGGCCCAGCTCAAAGCTAAATATTTCATTACTAGATTCATATTTTTAAATTGTCAGTTATAACGATTCAATCTAGCTATATTTACAAGGCGTTGGAGTTATTCGATGCGTAGATATAAAAGGTAATAATTGAAAACAGTCCAAGTTAAAGCGCTCTAGGCTACAACTTTGTTGTAAACAGATAGAAAAGATGAAGTTAGAATCATATATATAGCTTTCAAAATAATACTGTTCTGTCTTTTGAGCATCATTGGTTGAGTCGAGAAACTGTATATGCTTAGGCAACACATGAAAGTTGAGCTTCTTTAAATGACGGCTCATTCCTTCGCCAGTACATTTGATATAAGCCTCTTTTAAGGTCCATATTTGAAAAAATCGCTGGTATACACTGAATGGATCAGTGAGTTCATTCTCTTTAATCCATTCAATTTCGGTCGGTGCTAACACACTATCAACACGCATCCACTCGAACTCACGATCCACTTGTTCAATATCCACTCCTATTTCCCCTTCTTCAGTCACAGCGAGGATAATAACGTCCGCTGAGTGAGTAAGATTAAAATACACAGCCTTGCTGCCTTGTACAAAAGGCTTGCCGTTGGGATGTAATTGAATATTAACTTGATGAGGTGAGATGCCTAGCTTATCCGCCAAGACAGTCTTCACTAATACTCGAGAGATCAAGAAAAGGCGAGCCGCCTTAGGATGATATTGATCATATCTCAGCTTCTCTGCCGAACTGAGAAAGCCGAGATAATGACTCAATACCATATGGTTTTTTGGTACCCGTGAAACTGGGCAGACATAAACCTGCACTTGGGCACGATCAGACATTAGGAAGCGGTAGTGCTGTTGTATTTCATTAGAACAGGTGCGAGATAGTCAGAAACCGCATCTACATGTGTAATGTGTGGATTATGGCCTGCGCCAGCGATAATATGTATAGGGATATCTGCGCTTATTGTGGTAACAATTGGATCTTTATCTCCCACAATGATTTCAACTTTAGAACTAAGTTCATTTAACAAAGCTGTCTGAGTTGCTCGCTGCTGCGGCAAACTAATACGGTGCATATACTCACTAATATGCTTGGCTACCGACACTCGACGTAATGAATCCATCGCATAACCAACAGACGGATTTTGTTGTCCATCTGGATGTAGGTCTTTAGCAATCATATCTTTTGGCACAAAACGGAAAATCAGATTAGATATAGCTTGTATCTGAAACATTTTAGCGGCTTGCGCCTGAACAAAATAAGGTGATATGAGGATGAGGCGTGCAACTTTATCTGGATATTTCTTTGCAAGATTCAATGCAAAAAGACATCCTAACGAATGCGCAATAACAACACTATTTGGTGCTAAAAGCTTTGCAGCGGCATCAATAAATTGATGGTTGTTGTCTTCCATCATCTCATAACTGCCTGAACGCCCAAGTCCCGGCAGATCCATCATAGCGACCTGATCGTATGTGATTTTATTGATGATTGGAGACCAACATGCACTATCGAATGGAATCCCATGTAAAAATAATGCAGATGAGGTATCAGAACTAACCATCTGTTTATTATAGATTTCTGTCCAATATCGATTCTGATAGCTGAAATGACTAGGTGTTAATACTTGCATACGACCAAAGCGTGTAAGCACCAAACGATCAATCCAACGAGAAAAATAAGGAGTGATATTGATCAGGTCCGCAATGCCCATTTTCGCTGCCATCACCTCTGCCCCAGCGACATTGTAGTGCTCGGTAGAAATGAAAGAGAGTTGCTCTTTGGAACCGTCAAGCAGTACCTCAGGTAATTTCTTTAATAGGCCTTTGGGTACTTGCAAATGTGGTGTGCTGACTCCCAAATGCTCGGCAGCGAGGTGAACGAGACGATGAAATTTCGGCGTCGAAGGATCAAGCAACATATACTCCTGAGCAATAGTCTCAGGATAAGACATCGTTCGGATCAAAAAGCTCACGATATACTGCATATTGCATAGTGGCAGGAATGTGTCACGACCACCTGGCAATGCCAGCAGACGTCCCTGATAGAGCTTATCAATCATGTCAGCAATACCGATATATTGCATATCGCCATAGTTATAAAAACCATCAATGACTGTCGCTGGATTTATTGCAGTCCATGGCACATTTAAACGCTTACACGCTTCAATGAAAGCTTGATAACCCAAAATTTTTGAAGCTTCATAGCCACCATGTTTGCAATACAACTCATCAGCTGACTCTTGCGGCGGAGCAGCCACACGATATCCACCAATCCAGATAAATCGCTCAAGCTGCTTCAATGTTGCAGCCCATTCAATTAAGGCAAGTCCTGACTTAATATTGGTACGCTCAGCTTCAGCTTTACTAATGCCCCAATTAAAGGATGCGGCAAGATGATAAATCACATGGATCTTTGCCTGAGCATCCGCTAGCAGAGAGTCCAGCTTAAAATCGCGGCTTAAATCATATTCGACAAACGAAATAGACGGATCGACCAGCCCTTCTGTTGCAATGAAACCTAACAGCTTATCTTTCTTGGTTGCGGCATTACGCAGCGCAGCAATCACCTGATGACCTTCATGCAGAAGATCAACGATCAGTCTGCTACCAATAAAACCTGCTGCACCTGTTACTAATATGGTCTTCCGTGAAAAATTATCTTTTTTTGCGTTATTTAAATTATCCATAAATCACCTTATTAGGGACTGGGCACTCCCAGCATTGTTTTGGAGCGAATTATCTTAAAAATTATATCGAACCTGGGCATACACCAGACTGTTATCTCTAAATTGTCCTAACACCGTATCATGTCTACCCCAGAAGCGATCTCCACCTACATTCAATTGCCAGTGATCATCAAGGCTGTAATTAATACGTACTCTCAACAATTCATTAGGCTCTGGTGCAAAGTAGAATCCTGTTACTTCTAATTTCAGATTATCATTCAGTAGGTTAAGTGCATAGCGCAGCATAGCTCCATACTGATCCTGCTCATATTGGTCACTGATCGTTTGCTGATAACGGTAAACTTCTCTCAATACTGGATTTATTAAGCTGTCGGCAGATCTAAAGTCCTCCGTATGTTTATATACGCCAACCAAACTTAGCGTGGAATTCTTCAATGCTAATTCTGGACCCATGACCACGGTCAGATTATTTTTTTTGTGCGTAAGATCTTCACTACCATTCGAGTCAGTGTGGGTATATGCCGCTTCACCACGCCATACGATATCGTTATGGTTATAACTGAAATCAAATCCATAGACGGAAATAGGATTATTTTTCAGCTGCAATGTTGCCTCCCCTGTTGGAGATGCAGAAAGAATTGACAGATCGGGCATGTGATCCAAACCTGAGAAATACGATGCGCCAACATCGAGACCATCTACAGAATAATCCCAGCGCATTGCAAATGCAGGACGACTCTTCTTATCTATTTCATACTGGACACCAGAAATCTGGCGCAATGGAATCACATCTGAACGGCTACGCGGATACCACAATGCTGTCCATTTATTGGTTCCTGATTCAGGAATATATGTCAATTTGATTGCATCATTTCCAAGACGTTGATCTGTTTCATCGGGCACTAGGCGCGTATAGTCACGGGGTGATAGATTATCTGTCGGATTAATCCCATCAGCTCTCCCCCAAACCACAATCTGGCGACCAACATCGACATAGACTGTCTGATCCCAGTTATAAGAGGCATACAACTCACGTAAGTTGCGATTTACCTTACTCACCTGATCTGGGTTTACAGTATGGTCCGTTTCGTCTCCAATATTTATGTCGTAATGGATCTTAAACTCTGGATTAAACTTGAGGGTACCATTGGACCAGAAGCTTGCTTGTCCAATGTTTTTTAACGAACTTAAATCACGATCTGATGACCACACATCGAGTCTGGCTGAGTTCTGGCTCACAAAACTAATTTCGCTGTCATCTGCATGAGCATGCTGCAGTAGCATAAAGCTACTGCAGCATGCAAATACCCAATAGGCACCTTGTGTCATTTTTCAAGACTCTGCGGTGAGAAAAGCTTATCGGATAAGGTTTTTTCTGCTACAAAATCATTGACGATCACTTGTGTCATATGCTGAGTTTGCAGATTTTTCGCCATAGATTTCATGGCCTGCCATCTTGGTTTCACTTTGCCGTAAGGGCGGATATCCGTGAACTCAATATGCTTTAACGGTTTACCTGCAGTATCCCAAATGTCGATGGTTGCTGTAACAAAGTTGTCTTTGAGGATGCACATGCGACGTTTGCTATAACCAAAGTCACTCTTCACAGTATTATTGATTGGCGTTGCTTCAATCGTGTAGCAATCTTTACCATTAAATTTGCCATCTGCCAGTTTAGTGTACTTCCAGTCACTTAGCTTATAGCCAAGTACATCACCATAACTAAAATCCGTACCAATAAAAGCATCGCCCTTATTCGCTGATGCCAAACGACGTACTTTTTTCAATGCAGGCAAATAGACAAACATGCTATCACTGCCTTTTGCATTCTCAATCAACAGCGTCGTGGTTCCCTGTACATCTGCTGGTGAGATGAATTCAGTCAAACGCATATTGTTCTGAGTATTTCCAGCAAGCTTAGTCATATTTTTAGTCAAACGTACGCGTTGCTCGCCGCTTTTAGATGTCAGCACAAATTTAGCACTAGCACTTGAAGACAAGAACTTAGAGGCATCATCACTACGGCTAACAATGTCTTGAACCTCATCTGCATGAGATGTTTTAGGCATCGACATTGTGAGCGCCGTACCCAACAAGAGACTTGTCACAACAGTTTGTGCAACGGTAATGTTCTTCTTATTTGAGGGAAAGATAAAACGAGGTTTCAACATTAGAATCATTGTAGGTACCATAATTAAGGTTGCAAATACACTGAAAAGCATCGCAATCACAATAAACATCGCTAGCCATTGATGCACATGGAAGCCTTGCGATAGGGACAATACGCCATACCCACCAGCAACAGCAGTCGCAACAAAAAGCGAAGCCTTACCAGCAGTACTTAAAGTTTTACGAATAGCATCTTTGATATCACTGCCCTCTTCACTCAAGATTTCTCGCAAGCGATAGAGGAAGTAAATGGCGTAATCTGCACCAATACCAACCGCCATGGCTGAGATCAGAGAGTTCGGAATATTGAGCGGAATATCGAGCCAGCCCATCACACCAAAGATCGCAAGAATCGAGAATAGAAGTGGTGTCAGGACAATGAGTCCAGCAGAGAACGAACGGAAAACTAGCGCAGAGATAAAGAATACGGCAAATGAAATCTGTAGAATATTCATCAGCTTGCCGTGAACCATCGTTTCAGTTAAAGCAATGGTCTGAGTCACATCACCACCGAAACTCACAACAGCTTTATCACCCAATTGACCCGCCATATATGTTTTTAGCGACTCAAGGATTTCTTTAATACGGTGATTACTACCTGTTTTTAACAGAATCGTGATCTTGGCATAGCGCTGAGTTGTATCAATGTAAGATTCAAAATCAGTCGGCTCACCAGACATTGAATACAACAGCAGATACTGAGCAACCACATCTTTAGTTGCTGGAACCTGAAATGCCTGTGGCTGATCGGCATTCATTGCCTGATTCATTCTTTTGATATAGTCCACGATAGAGATGGTTTTACCAACTTCTGGAATTGAATTCGCGAACTTCTCTGTATTATCAATCGCTTTTAGGATTTCTGGGTTTTCAATACCATCACGAACTTTGGTATCGACCATGATGTAGAGACTGTTTGTGCCACCAAGAGACTGATTCAAGAATCTGTCGTCTTGCTGCATTGGTAGATCGCGCGAGAAGAAGTTGCGACTATCGTTATCCACCACAATACGACTCGTGCCGAGAGCAAGAAAAACGCCCAGTACTGCAATCACAGTCATTAGCATCATTCGCGGACGAACTGACAAAATCACATCACCAATGCGTTTTGGAATCCAGTCCCAGATCGGTAAACCTTTGCGTGCAACCTTGGTAACCGAAGGCGGTGGTAACATTGAGCGAAGTACAGGAATAAAAGTCATCTCAATGATCAGCGTACTGATGATCCCGATTCCTGTAAAAATACCGAATGAACGGATGGTCGGAATATTGAAAGTCAACAGAGAGAAGAATCCAGCCGCTGCAATTCCGCCAGCCAGTATCATAACCGGACCAACACGAACCATAGACTGCACCACGGCTTCGCTATTTGCAGCTTTAGGCTCCATCCCTTGGGCAATCAGGCGATCAAAATCTTCATAGTATCGCTTGAGCAACTGCACGGCATGCCCTGCCGCGATGGCCAGAATCAGAATTGGTGTAGGAGAGTTAAAAATATCCATTGGCTGTTTAAACAGCCCCATCATGCCCATACCCCATGCTACAGACAATAATGCTGTAACTAATGGCAGGATCAAACCTTGTTTACTGCGGAATGCTTCGAAGTGCAATAATCCAATCACCAACACGGCAATTGGGAACAAGATGTTGATACGCTTAGAGTAATCTTCGGCCTTATCTAAATAGACTGGATTACCACCAACACTGATGGTCATATCCTTAGACTGTTCAGCCGCTACGATTTTGTTGATCGGGCCCATCATCTTTTGGAAGCCCTCTGGACTTTCCTCAAGCTCAAGCAAAATAGCAGCAGTTTTCTGATCTTTAGATACTACCGAATTCATATAGATCGGATTCAGTGCCAGCAGTTTTTTCAGGTGATCGACATCACTCTCGGTCACAGAACTATTCGGCAGTAGTTTCTTGGCATCAAATCCATCCGAATTAGCGGTGATCCCTTTGGCCTGACGTGCAGCCAGACTCATTAGAGTAGATCGAACCACGCCCGGAGCATTATCAACTTCTTCGGTAATGCGTTTGACTTTCTCTAACACTTGCGGCTGATAAATATCACCCTGCTTTGGTGTAATACCAATCACGACCATGTACTTGGAACCGAATTTCTTTTCAATCAGCTTGGTCGAGGTGATATAAGGATGTCCCTTGGGGGCAAGCGCATCTGGATCAATAATAATTTTTACGCCAGATGCGAGATATGCCAAGGCAATCGTTAAAAGCATCACCACAGTCAGTACAATACGGCGATGTCTGAGAATCCAACGCGCGTATTGTTCCATCATCTGATGAGTTTTACGAAGTGGTTTACTATTGGTCTCATGCGTTTGCTTACCATTGTTGCCAACCGACTTATAGGCTTCACCCTTCTGAGCCAATGCTTCAAGATTAGCAACATCTTTTTTAAACTGAGCAAGAACCATCTTTTTTAGCAGTGCTGGGGGCAATACACCAAAAAAGCTGCCTGGCTCTGCCTCAAACACCCATTCAATCCAGGTACCTTCTGCATGTGGTTTGAAACGGTAAGTCCCAGTGTAGTGAAAGGGTCCTTCCACTACTTTAAACGCATACAATTCATTCGGTACTAGATGTGTAATTTCACCTTTAAAGGACATCTCACGTCCAATAAAGCTAAAACCGATTTCATACTTGCTGCCCACACGTGGAGTATTGTCTAGCAGTTCAGAATGCTTACACGACAATTGCCAACCTGCATCATTGGCCGGGTTTGCAAGATAGTTAAACACCTTGTCAATCTCGGCCGGTATGAGGAAAGCATGTTCTATGGTCACCATAGTGGTTCTACCTTCTTGTATTTCTTATGCGGGAATTGGATACATCTGATCAATTGTCTGGGCAACAGCCACGACATTCTCAGCGTACATAATTGATGAATGATCGCCAGGCAGATCCACCTTTTTAAAGGTGTCTTTGACCAATTGATCCCAACCTAAGCTTTCCCCAAAATCTTCTGGTTCATCTTTGGCTTTCACAAAAAGAATCGGAAACTCTTCAGGCTCTGGGAAATAGGTCTGGAGTGCGATGCCATTCGCTAAATAGGTATCAAAGTAAAGTCGGAAATCTGATGGATCTGCATCTAAAGGTAGGACATTAATAGCCTTAGCTTCTTTAAGCACATGATCAAACATGTGATCTGGACTCAATTCACGCAAGTATTGCGCTGGGATCGTCAACTTCTTGCCATAAGGCGCAGCCAAATCACGGGCAAACCAAGATAAAAGCATCGCATCATCAGCATCTTCAGGCACATTCTCTGGAATTGGAGCTCGGGTATCGATCATGACAATACCTGTGACCTGCTGCCCCATTTGACGCAACTGATGACTGATCTCGTATGCGATCGCACCGCCAAAGCACCATCCACCGAGGAAATAAGGTCCCTCAGGCTGCATCTTTTGCATTTCAGCAATATAGAGGGTTGCCATATCTTCGATTGCCACTTCTGCAGCATCTGCCTCAATCAGTCCAGGAGACTGAATAGCACGCAAGGTACGTTTCGGATTGAGATGGCGCGAAAGCTCCATATAACAGAAGGTGCTACCACCAATTGGATGGAACAACCACAGTGGTTGCTCGTAAGTTCCACGGCGTAGTTCAATTACAATAGAAGGCTTAATTTCTTTATTTTCACGAATGATCTCACCCAAACTCTCCACAGTGGAATATTGGGCCAACAAAGCAACTGATAGTTCGGTGCCAAATGCTTTTTTAAGGTGATTAACAAGCTTCACAGCAAGTAACGAATGTCCACCCAAGTCAAAGAAGTCATCATGTATACCAACCCGTTTAACCGATAAAATCTGCTCAAAAGTAGTACAGAGTTCAATTTCAATCGGATCACGTGGTGCAACATAATCGTTACTTTGTTCAAATACAGGCTCAGGAAACGCTTTACGATCCAACTTATTGTTGGCCGTCATTGGAAATTCATCCAACGTCATAAACGTATTTGGTACCATGTAAGCTGGTAGATGGATTTGCATCGTCTTTTTCAAACTAGCAATATCAATCTCATGGCCGGTTAAATAAGCCACCAGTTTCTGGTCGTTGCTGGCTGTGCTCTTAACCAGTACAACTGCATCGGTGATACCGTCGATCTGTTTGATAACATTCTCGATTTCACCTAGTTCAATACGGAATCCACGAATCTTGACTTGGAAATCTAGACGTCCATGATGAGTCAAACTTCCATCCGTACGCAGACAAACTTTATCTCCGGTACGATAGAGTCGACCAGCATTTGGTAGAGATGGCAAAGTTCTAAATTGAGCATCTGTCAGTTCAGGTCGATGCCAGTAATCAACTGCTAGACCATCTCCTCCAATCCAAAGCTC
Source organism: Acinetobacter sp. ACIN00229 (assembly GCF_016106645.1). NCBI lineage: Bacteria > Pseudomonadati > Pseudomonadota > Gammaproteobacteria > Moraxellales > Moraxellaceae > Acinetobacter > Acinetobacter sp. ACIN00229. The sequence goes on along the minus strand of NZ_JADWOM010000021.1, from coordinate 7,085 downwards.
TCCCATGACGCCCGGTGGGACTAAACGTTGCTGTTCATCAAGCACATAAAGCTGGGTATTCGCTAGTGGTTCACCTAAATCAATACACTTTGCATCGGTGATACGAGCTGCACTAGACCACACTGTAGTTTCGGTCGGTCCATAGACATTCCAAAGACAGCCGACTTTACCCAGCAGTTTTTCTGCAAGAATAGTATCTAGTGCTTCGCCTCCACAGAGTGCAGTCAACCCTGCATTGCCGCTCCACTCGCTATCTAAGAGCATTTTCCAAGAAGCCGGTGTTGCCTGCAAAACATTGATAGATTTAGTATTTAGATATTCCACCAATTGATTGCCGTCTTGTGATACCTCACGTGGGCAAACATGTACTACACCGCCGTACATCAGCGGAATGAGCAACTCAAGAATCGAGATATCAAATGCGTAAGTGGTGATTGCTAACAACTGAGTCTCAGTCGTTACTTGCAACCTATCATTCATAGATAGCAAGAAATTGATGATTGAAGGATGCCCAATACGCACACCTTTAGGCTTACCTGTCGAGCCTGAGGTGTACATCACATAAGCGGTTTCACCAAAGACCAGCGTCTCGCGCACTTGCTCTAATGGCACAACGCCAGCTTGATTGATATCTAAACGCGGTACAGAAATGTTAAGAGCATCCATCAACTCGGTTTGAGTTAAGATAACTTTAGGTTCAGCATCTTCGATGATGTTGTGCAAACGTTCACTTGGGAAATTAGGATCTAGCGGTACATAAGCTGCTCCTGCCGCCCAGATCCCGAGGATTGCTGCTGGCAATAAAGCTGTACGATCTAACATCAGACCTACACGATCGCCACGGGTAACGCCATGCGCACGCAAATATTCAGCAATACCAGCGATATGTTGACCTAACTCACGATAGCTAACCGCATGATCCTTCGAGGTCAAAGCATGATTGTCACCACGCTCATCAATCTGCTTTAAAAGCATTCCTAATAGATCATGTTGAGGATAATCAGTCGCCTGTCCACGTAGGGCATCGAACTGAATGCCATTTTTATAATCAGGCGCAATATCTAACTCAACGATCTTACGTTCAGGATGAGCCACCATCTCTGATAGTACAGCTTGCAGCAGTTGCACCATATTCTCGGCAGACTGTGCAGAAAATAGCTCGGAGTTATATTTCAATACACCAACCAGTTCGCCTTGATATTCACCGCCCATTTCCAGCGTAAGATCTAATTGACCTTCTTGCTGGCGAACTGGAAAACTTCCTAAGGTCAGGTCTTGGCCGACCAAAGTCGCTGGGGTCTGTATTGGCAAGAGTAGTTCTTTAAACTCATCCATGCCACCTAGACGTTCCCAGAACATTCCCACCTGAGCTAATGGGTTAATACTGCCATCACGCTTTGGTGAAACAGCTTCAACTACTCTGGAAAAGGCAACTTTTTGATGCTTGAGGCTCTGTCTTAATTGTTCCTGAACCTGCTGTGTAAATTGACGTAAAGTCTGGTCAGCATCGATATCCATGTGAATAGCAATCGTATTGACAAACTGCCCCAGCGCATTGCGCAACGAGCGTTCAAGTCGACCAGCTACAGGTGTGGCAATAACGAGTTCATTTTCATTTGATAGCTTGTGTAGCAGGATATAGAAGCCAGATAGTACGAGTCCAAACAGCGTGATCTCATAATCTTTCGCTAAGTTCACAAGTCCAGACGACACTGATTCAGGCACACGGAACACCAGTGAGCTACCTTTGTGTTGCTGCACAGCCGGACGAGGATAATCAAGCGGAATGCTATGCACGTGTGGTGCATGTTGTAACGCTTTTCTCCAGAAAAGTAGACTCTCATCAGCATCATCAATCGCAGTACTCTGCTGCTTATCGGCATACTGTGCGAACTCGATTCCGTTCACTACGTCTGACTCTGTAACTAGTCCAAAACGTTTGCCGACATCACGCAGTAAGAGACCAATCGACCAGAAATCCATGAGGGCATGATGAATCACGACTGCAATCACATAGTGATTTTCACCACGTTCATAACAATGAATACGCCACAGCGGTGGTTGAGTCAGGTCAAATGGCTGTTTAGTATCCTGCTCGACCAATTGTGTCAAATCAGATGCATCGACATGGCGAGCATCAGAGAAGACGATATTAGGATAGATTCGATCCCAGATAAGTTGCTCAATACCCTGATCATTGGCAGGCATACTTACACGTAGCAGCGGATAATCATGCATTACCGCTTCTAGAATCTCCATCGGCTTATTGCCTAATGGTTGGTTGACCTTCACATCAAAGGCCACCACCATATTGTAGGCACTGCAGGTCGACTCAAGGCGCTGGATATACCAGATGCCAAGCTGTTCTGCAGAAATCGCATGACGTGACAGAACTTCTGGTTCTAGTCGTACAAGGTTATTCACGAAGCAACTCCCTGTTGCAACTCAGAAACAAGATATTCAGCCAACGCATTAATTGTCGGGTAATCCCATAGTAATGTCGGTTCAAGCTCTAGTTTTGTCAGATCTTCTAAATCCCCAGACACAGACAAAGCAACGATCGAATCAAGACCGTAACTGGTAAATTTTTGATCTGGATTAATCGTCTCAGGCTCTACGCGCATTTCTTTGGCTACTAGCGTACGAATAATTGCGCTCCAGTAAGCTTTATCTTTATTCATGGGGTAATCTCCTCTTTAACCGGTTTGGCATCACGTGGTGCCAGTGCAAAATCGATGACAGATAACATATGGTTGGTTGAAATTCGGTCTAGCAGATCTGCCAATGTGCTTTCACGTAGTGATGTCATTGGAGGGGATGCCTGCCCTTCAGCAGCATTTAGGAAAATGATCAGCCACGCACCATCCTGTAAAGCAGGTCTTAAGCCATGACGGTTAAATATCCAAAAACCCAGCACAGCAATGCGAGCAAATAACTCGGCATAGTCACGGGCCAAGCTGAAACGTAATGTTTCAAACTCTTTGGCCGCTTCTGAATTTGAGAAATAATCCTGAATTTTTTGATCTAGCGTGCGCTGCTCGATAAGAAGTTGATCAGCACGTTCACGTAACGGGGACAGAATCTCAGCAGTCATTCCCTCTGTAACGTCCGCATCGTTGAGCATCTCGATGATCGTTCCCAGTGACTCCATCACCAAGTCACCATCGCGGTTGAAAATCTCAAGCTCACGAAAATCAATAGCATCCGTCTTCACCTGTAAGTCATATAACTGGTGATAGCGTGCTTTAGCTTCGGCTTGGTCGAGATGATTTACTTTTTTGCTACGGCCTTTATTGGCAGATTTGAGCTGAAAACTCAGGCTGTCTAGACAGACGGTGCTACTGCCGTCAAACACACTAACAATCAGATGATCTCTGAAAGCTTTCTGGTACATTCCATCAGCATATGCATTTCTTAAGAAAAAACGTGACCCAAGCACTGAAGAAGTGATCTTAGCGAGTGACTCTACATACTCAGGCACCAGTACCTTAATGATCGGTGACCATGTGCTGAACTGATTGATACAAACATGTAACCCACGCGCACCAACGAGTGACAACACCTCAGCCGCCAATAGATAGGCATAGGCTGTAGCCAGTTGCTCACGCACCAGCGGAATGCTTATTACTTTTTTGTTATATAACTCACGCTCAATAGCAAACTCAGTCGCGATGCGCAGCATCGTATCGCCCGCACCTAAAGAGAAGCTGCTGCAATATGCACGCGTCACCTGTAGCGTCTTGAGTCCAAGCTCTAAGCCCTGACCTTCTTCACCGATCAGAGCATCTTTGTGAATTTCAGCATTATTAAAGCCGATACCACTGATATCTAACCCACGCATACCCACTGTTGGCAGACGGTTCAGACTATAAGTTCCCTTAGAAACCATATGACGTTTATCAAGCCAGAATGCACTCAGACTACGTGGTCCACGATCATCCGACGTTTTAGCAATCAGACTTAAAGAGTCACCTAGAGTAGCGCGATTGATTGACCATTTTTCGCCATTCAAGACGTACTTGCTTTCAGTAGCTTGCGCAGTTACTTCACTAGATAAAAGGTCAGCTCCATGCGCTTTCTCACTATAAGCCAGCGCTGGTGCAGCACCACTCAAAATTCGACTAGCAATGTTTTGGCATTGGTTCGCATTACCGCCAATCCATACAATCACAGACCAAGCATTCGTGCTATAGGTCGAATTGATGGTTAGATCACGTCGTGCCAGCACACGATGCAGATATAGCAACTCTTCACCAATTTCCATACGACCTCCAAGCTCTGAAGGTACATAAAAACGGTTCATGCCCACGGCATTCAGAAAATCAACAGCACGCTGAGGGTATTGTTCCTTCTCATCACGCTCAATGGCAGCGGACCAAGAAAAATCATTATTGGTATCATGTACGGAGCCTAAAATTTGCTCCAGACGAGCAGCAGATTGAAACTGCCGCAAATTAGATGTAAGTGACATGAGTTTTTGCTCAAATGATTAAAGGGTAAGGATTAAAACAAAGCACTTTTCAATCGATTAAAAATGAGCGCGCGCACTTCTCGTTCCTTGATCATTGAGTTGAGTAGATTGGAGCTATAACGAATCAGTTGCCCCCGCTGCTCACGATCACGGATGATTTCTAAGCCATTTTTGACATAGTTTCGAGCCATCACCGTTCTACGGTTTGGATGGGTTAAACAGATCAGTTGACCGCGCTCGATCTGCTCTTTAATTTTTCTTCTTCTAATTTTTCCGCTAGTGGTCTTGTTGATCCGACCTTGATGCAGCAAATAAACACCTTCTACAGGCAAACCGATATCAGCCGCGACTTGTTCTTTAACCTGAGTTCTGATGGTTTCAAAATTAAGTGTCTTGTCTATCGACTTCTTTTTAATCTCAAGCACAACCGTGACACCGTCAGAATTACCGAAATTCACTGCTGCGACACAGCCTTTACGAACAGCAGGATGTGCTGTTTCAACAGAACACTCGATATCTTGAGGGTAATAATTTTTGCCACGGATGATGATCACATCCTTAAGGCGACCAGTCACATACAGGTCTCCGTTTTTAACAAAGCCCATATCACCAGTTCTCAAGTAGTGCACTTGACTAGGCTTATCTGCCTTATCAAGGATGGTTGCAGCAAAGGTTTCCTGGTTAATCTCAGGCTTCTGCCAGTAACCCGCAGTGACACTCTCACCTGCTAGCCAGATTTCACCGACTTCATCAGCCCCTACCTCTTTGCGGGTATGTGGATTAACAATACGACAATCAATGTGTGCGGAAATCTTGCCACAGCTTACTATTTGCACGGCTGTCTGATCTTGACTGGTCTGCACCAAATTGGCATTCAACTTTTCACGATCAATTGAAATAGCATTAAGAGGACCAGTCACACCACTGACTAAGAGCGTAACTTCTGCCAAGCCATAGCACGGCAAGAAAGTATCCATTCTCAATTTCGACTGAGTATTGAACTTCTCCATGAAGCTTTGCATAACATGGGCTTTGATTGGCTCGGCACCGTTAAACATCACACGCACACGACTCAGATCAAGCGCTGCTGCGTCCTCATCCGAAATGCGATGCAGACACAATTCATAGGCAAAATTTGGTCCACCACTAATCGTGACACCTTTTTCGCTAATAAATTGCAGCCACTTAAGTGGCTTACGAATAAAATCCAGCGGTGACATTACATAGCAGGTCAGACCTACATACACAGTCTGCAAAACTGATCCGATCAATCCCATGTCATGATAAACAGGTAGCCATGTAAGACCGATATCATCGGCCTGTGTACCAAAAGCTTCAGCAATCATGACTTCATTTGCCATGATGTTTTTATGGGTGACGATTACCCCTTTAGGCCAACCAGTTGACCCTGAAGTGTATTGAAGGAAGCAGATATCGTCTTCAGTAATATGTGGAAAATCCTTTTCCACTAAGTCACGCTGCAATTGGGCATCAACAGCATGCAATATTAAACTTTCGTTTTGGGCTTTTAATGTGATAAGACCCGATAGCTCAAGAATCTTTTTGGTTGTGAGTACTATCTTTGGCTCACAGTCATTCATAATATTCAAAATATTAGAAAAACCGTTGCGGTTAAAAGGCAAGCTGACAGGTACTGCGATAATTTTAGCTTTTAAACAGGCAAAGAACGATACGATAAAGTCCAATCCAGGCTCAAACAGCAACACGGCGCGATCACCGCTATCGACAAGATTCATTAAGATTTGGGCCTGACGTTGAACTTGCTCGTTCAGCTCTGCATACGTCAGAGATTGAATCCCACCGGATTGGCGCCCTAAATACTCGAAAGCAACCCTAGCTCCATTTGAGTTTGCGTGGGATTCCAAAGTTGCAATGATATTATCCGTACCCATTACAGCCATAACTTACTCCGATTAATTATAATTCACCCTTTAAACTCGCTAATTCAGAAATGACACTTCTAGCTGGGGCTTTTAATAAAAATGAATATACTTTTTGTTTAAAATATAAATTCACATTATATTTTATGTGCGAGTGTTTTTTATTACACCTGTAAGGTTTTACAGGTTGGCCTGTTTTTATTAAGAATTAAGCAATTGGATATCTTTCATAAATTATTTTTATTCAGTTCAATATTGTGAAGGCGGGCAATTAAATTAAACCTCTAACCCAATTTTTCCCTTCTTTGATTAATATTTAATAGTGTTTCGCAAGGTTTCTTAGCATGCCAGCTATATGGCCTGTTCGTATTCTTACTTTGTGAGTCTCTTGATTGGATATCTTGTATTTACAATCTAATGTATTGTTTATTTGCTTTTCTTAAGGGCAATAAATGATTCAGGTAAGACCCCCTCACAGCCTTTATTTATAAGGATAAGGCTCCTAAAGAAATCTGCTTTAATTTGTACTTGAATAGCGTGAAGCTATGTATAGCATCTTGACTGATATATAACTCTATAAATTAATAAATTTCATCTTCTAAGAACCGATAAAATGCGAATACCAAATTTTAAAATAATAATATTAATAAAATATTTTTAATTATAAATTTCATTTATTTCTTATTTTATCATTAAGTGAAAAAATATTATGA
>NZ_JADWOM010000020.1:0-60200 GCF_016106645.1 Acinetobacter sp. ACIN00229 | reverse complement strand
ATATGATATATAATTAAATATTTAATAAATATGTAATTTATTATTTTACCTCTAATATTTATATTGCAAAATTACTACAGAGGAATAAGATACCAATTTTATTTAAAATGTGACTAATTTAACTTTATCAGAAATAAATTAAAAATTAATTACGCTTTATTTATTAAAAATTATTACGCAACGCAAATATATTGAAACCCATCACACTTTTTCAATATATTGAGGCGTGAAATATATTTTTATAACTACAATTTAAATATGTACGATTTTTTAAGACTGAACAATATCTATTAGAAATATGAACTAGAGAAAAGAGTAGCAATGTTTAAACGCGACATCTTTAAAAATTATTTAAAAGAAGTGCACTATTTGAGATAGAAGCATAATGCATATTTATCTAGCTTTAGAGTTATAGAAGTTTGGTCGTAGACTTATTTGCAGGCAGACAACATTTAGTTAAGTTCTATAACTATCTGAATAAAGAAATATTCATTTTAGCGACATCGTTATCAAGCTTATTTCGGCCATGTACTAAAGCTTCAAGCTGGATTCCAGCAGGTACTAAAATAGCTGATTGTATATTTTTGCATTTTAGAAGTTATGTTTGCCTGAAGTAACTGTTGATAAAACAACAGTGGCATTGAAAAATGATGAAATATAAACATTTCCAATCCTGCTATTTTTGCTTAAACAATTGAAAATAAATAATAAATTAAATTGGCATAAAAGCTGCTCAATGCAAGTGATGAAAGTGGAATTATCCTAAGGAATCCGTATGTCACTTGTAGTAGATAAAAAAGAAAATTCTAAAGAATTTGTAAAAAACATCCTGTCTGAAATTTGGGTCACTCGATGTCCAGTACCTACAGCAACAGGTATTTCATTAAAACGCGGTACTTTAGTTAAAAAGTTTGAAAAGCACGGCATTGATGTTGCCGTCTTGCAAGATGCGCGTAAAGGTTTATCGGTTCATCATTTTGATCACCAATTGCCAGCTTTGTTCCGAGAAGGTGGAAATGTACCTGCATTAGCTGCACGCTCTGAAGGCGCGCCAAGCCGACTCATTGGATTGACTTGGATTGATGAGTGGCAAGTCATTATTGTGCGACCTGATTCTGATATTAGCCATCCAGAGCATTTAAAAAATGTGAAAGTTGCTTTACCAGAATACGCTGACAAACGTGCTGGCAGTATTTTTAGAGCTATGTCATTGCAAGGTATTCGTGGTGCTTTACAACTTGCCAATCTCACTTTCAGAGATGTGAATTTTATTGAAGTACCTGAGCGTGCAGGATCTAAAGAGAATCGTGATGCGAGTACGTATTGGTCAGGTCTAGACGCATTAATTACAGGTGAAGTTGATGCTGTGTATGTAAAGGGAGCATCTGCTGTTGAAGCTGCAACTAAACGCGGCCTTAAAGTTGGGATTGATTTAGATAAATTTGAAGATGTGACTTCTCGTGTTAATAACGGTACACCTCGTCCCATTACGGTCCATGAAGATTTATTAGAAGATCACTTTGATGTGGTGGTCGATTTTCTTGAAGAATTGTTTGATACAGCCGATTGGGCACAAGATCACTTAGATGAGGTCTTGGTCATTTTAGAAGATGAAACGATTGCAGGGGCAGAGAGTGTTGCGACAGCCTATCGAAATAATTTTCATAAGTCTTTACATCCGTCATTAAGTGAAGAGCGTTTAGAGCTTTTAAAACAACAAAAAGATTTTCTTTGGTTGCATGGCTTCTTAGAGCGCGATGTCGATATTGAAACATGGGTTGATCATCGTCCTTTACTCGAAGTTTTAAAACGTCGTCAAAATAAAAAATTTTAAAGAGGATTTGATCATGACAACACTTATTCAAACGCCATTGTCTCGTGAACTCAATGACTTTATCGAATTGAATCGTGAAAAAGCGGAATTTGCTTTTGAAGTCTTCCGTGAAACAAGAACAATTACTGCAAACGGAACCGTTAATTTTGTTGAGCGTGGACCTGAAAATACCTTAGTCACTTTTAACTATGCAGGACCGTGGTCTAAAGATAAAAAAAGCAAAGTATTGGTGGAGACAATTGATGGTGAAGTTTTATTGGGAAGAAAAAGTGCAGGTGGCCGCTATAACAAGCTTTTTAAAGAGCATGCAGATGTCACCACAATATCTCATGTACATGCGCCGAATTTAGGCGCTTGGGCTCAAACCCATCGCACTTTACCGATTCGTTATGTGCCTGTTCAACGCTTTCATTTGTTTAAAGAGTTGCCGATTTATATTGATCGCCGTCAAGCTGAAGTGGATTTTATTTTAGATCAGCTCAAAGTTGATATTGAACATCGGGCCATCTTAGAAGCCAATGGCGGAGCGACTGTATGGGGACGCCAAGGACTACAGGAAACTGCTGAATTTATTTTATTGCTTGAAGAAGGTGCTCAAATTCAGCTGCTCGCTGAATTAGTCGGTGGCAGCCGAGAATACGGGCAAGGGGTTTTACATCAGCAATGGAAAATGAGCGGATTGACTGAAAAAGCAAAATCGCTGGGCTTACTTCCCCTGAATTAGATAAAGATTTAAAAAATAAAGATCGAGAATACTATGGCTGTAAAACTTTTATGGTATCTCACTTCTCCAGATGGACCATATCCTTGGTTGGAATCTGGGCGGTGGGATACCGATTATGAACACTTGCAACAGATTGCGATTACCGCAGATCGACTTGGTTTTTACGGTTCACTCATGGGTACAAGTGAGTATGAGACACTTGCTGTTGCTGCAAGTTTAATTCCATTTACTGAACGTTTAAAGTTTCTGGTTGCCCAACATCCCGGAGAAGTCCAGCCAGCAATTTTGGCAAAATATGCGCAAACTTTTGATGCATTTTCTAAAGGGCGTTTGTTATTTAATGTCGTTAATGGAAATGATAAGGGTTTGGCAGCTTTAGGCATTCACTATACTCATGATGAACGTTATGACTTTAGTAAAGAATACTGGAATGCATTTCAACAAAACTACTTAGGTGATACCTCTGGATTTGAGGGCGAGTTTATTAAAATTGCTCCACGCTCAGAGGGCGGATCGCCAATGTCCAAATGGCGTGGTCCAACTCAAAAACAAGGTGTTCCTTTGTGGGGAGCAGGAACTTCTGCCAAAGGCGTTCAGCATTCTGTTGAATTATTAGATGTATATTTGAGTTTTGCGAATACACCGCCGTTACTTGGAGAAAAGTTTAGCAAGGTTGCGGCTGAGGCAGCAAAAATTGGCCGAACTTTAGAATTTGGTACTCGATTACAAATTATTGTTCGGGAAACAGAAGAAGAGGCTTGGCAATATGCTCAGTCGTTACTTGACAAGATTGATGTAAATTATGCAATTGAAGCTGTTAAACGACAGCTTCCTCCAAATGAAAGTTTTGAGAGTTATCAAAGCAACAACCCATCTATTCAAAAGAACTTAGAACAATTACGTCGAGGTGTTTTGCCTCAAGCTAAAGATTTTGAAATTTATCCTAATGTTTGGACTGGTCCATCTTTATTTGGTTTCGATATTTTAAACCCAGCCGCAGGAACTGCCTTAGTTGGTAGTGCTGAAAATATTGCCAAACGGATTAAAGAATACGAAAGCTATGGTGTATCAGCCTTTATCTTGTCTGGGTTTCCGTTAATTGGAGAAGCCTATCGGGTAGCAGATTTATTGTTCCCATTATTAGAGCTAGATCATGGTTTTGAGTTACCTAAGCTCAATAGAAATTCATCCATTGATTCCCTCTTGAATCAAGAAGTCGTGGTTTAAGGGAGAAGGCATGAATAAAATTACACGTAGAGAACTCATTAAACAGACGGGATTAGGTGTTGGCGCTTTTGCTGCAATTAGCCTTATAGGATGTTCTAAGCCCGACTCTTCATCGTCTGAAAGCGCTACTGCCGCTTCACCTCAAAATGATACGCCGAAAAAAGGTGGTGTTATCAAAATTGGAGTGATCAATGGTAACCAAGCAGGCAATTTAGATGCACATAAACCTATTGGTATGTCCAGTGCGTTTAGAGGCTGGCCTTTATATGCAAAGTTATGGGAATGGGGAAGAGATATTCAGCCAAAACTTGCCCTTGCTGAATTTGCTGAACCCAATAATGATGGAACGAAATGGACCATTCGTCTAAAAAAAGGACTCGAATTTCACCACGGTAAAACCATTACAGCCGATGATGTTATTTTCTCTTTACGGCGATTAACCGACCCCAAACTTGCCTCACCATTTGCAGCTTATCTTTACTCTTTGCAAAGAGATGCAATTAAAAAGCGCGATGAATACACCGTTGAAATTCCTTTTTCTCAAGGAAAGGGATTGGTTGCTTTACCAGAAGCATGGATGAGCTGGGGTGGTATTGTTCCTACAGACTACGACCCAGTTAAAAATGTAGTTGGTGCTGGTCCCTTTAAGCTTGAAAGTTTTACACCTGGTCAGCGTTCACGTTTCGTACGTTTTGAAAATTACTGGAAAGAAAATCAACCATATGCTGATGCAATTGAAATTATTGATTTTAAGGATCAGACAGGACGTCTTGCTGCTTTGCAATCTGGTCAAATTGATATTGCATCTGGAGTAAGTGCTGAGCATATTGCTTTAATTCAATCTAATAAACGGCTAAATCTCGTTTCATCGGAAACCGATGCTTGGCAATCATTTGATATGAATACGTCTAAAGCGCCGTTCAATGATCCTCGGGTACGACAAGCTTTTAGACTGATTGCTAATAGAGACGATTTGGTCAAACGGGCTTTAGCTGGGCAAGGACGAGTTGCAAATGACCTTTATTCGTTTAGCGATCCTGTATATGACCACAGTATTGCTCAGCGCAAGCAAGATTTAAATAAAGCAAAATCGCTACTCAAAGAAGCTGGTTTTAATAACAGTTTAACAGTCGATTTATATACAGGCCCAGACAGCAATGCCGCATTAGTTTTTGCTCAACATGCTGCTCAGGCCGGTGTCATTGTTAATGTTAAACAGGTTGAGGCTGCTACTTTTGCGGAGGCAGTAAAACAAGATTGGGCATTTAGTACAGGCTCGAACGTTTCACGTCCTTTCTTATTAACAGTCTTGCAAATTGATGGGCCAGGTGCGGCAAATAATAAAACTCGTTTTAAGAATGAGCGTTTTACGGAACTAGTGCATGCAGCATTGCAACAACCCGATTTGGAAAAACGAAAAGTTCTTGTTCATGAAGCACAGCATATTCAGCATGAGCAAGGTGGTTTACTCATTTGGGGCTTTAATAATGTCCTTGATGCACATTCGAACCAAATTGGTGGTGTAACGCCTGATCGCACTGGTTTTGCTGCGTGGCGTACAGATGAATTCTGGCGTAGAGGGTAACCGATATGACAATTCAATCCAGCAAAATAGAAGCATCTATTCAACAACCAACAATTGCCAAGTCATTTGAATTTCCTGCATGGTTACCTTGGTTTTTGACACGTTTGGTGTCAGGGGTATTGGTTGTATTTGTTATTAGTCTCATTGTTTTTATTGCGACACAAGCTCTTCCATCTGACCCGGCTCGTGTCATTTTAGGACCAGAAGCACCTGAAGCGACGGTACAAATACTTCGTGAACAATTGGGATTAAATGATCCGATATTGCTTCAATACTGGCATTGGTTGAGTCAATTGTTGCAAGGTAATTTTGGACGCTCGATTGATTCCAATGTGCCTGTTTTAGAAATTATTCAGAATTATTTTGGTAATACAGTTGCACTCACGAGCCTCGTGATTGTCGTTACTGTACCGATTTCAGTCGTGTTAGGTGTGTGGCTCTCGCTTCATCGCGATAGCAAACTCGATCGTATTATTGTCTCTAGCTCTATTGTGTTTAAAGCGGTACCAGGGTTTGTTATTGCGATTTGGTTAATGATGTTTTTTTCAACATCGGTTTTACATATATTACCAGCGGCATCGTTGCTGATTCCTAATGAGTCGCCTTATAGCCAGCTAGAATTTTTAATTTTACCAATTTTAACTTTAGCTTTATCACTCATTCCATATCTGATGCGTTTAGTACGTGGTTCCATGATTGATGCCCTAGAGTCAGAATATGTAACCTCTGCGCGACTGCGAGGTATTCCTGAGCGCCGGATTATTTGGAAACATGTTTTACCTAATGCATTGGTTCCTGTGGTGCAGGGTACAGCATTGACCATACGAGTTCTATTGAGTGGTGCGCTCATTATTGAGGTGGTTTTCAGTTATCCCGGTATTGGTAATGCGCTCAATGCAGCAATCGAAATGAGGGATATCCCGACCATTCAAGCAATCGTTTTATTGCTCACCATTTGTGTGGTGGTTGTTAATTTAATTGCAGATTTAATCACGACTTTACTCACACCAAAAATACGAACTGCAAAAAGACATAAAGCACGTTCGCCAGGCCGACGTCAGGCATTACGTTTATGGAAGTCTGGCCGACCAATTACGGTAAAACCTGTCGATCGTCGCAATGCTTTAAAGAATATTCAGCAAGGAGGTGGGAAATGAGCTCACTTCATTGGTACCAAAGAAACTTTTTTCAAACATTAATTCGTGAAAGACAAGTACGTTTTGGATTTGTAGTCACTGCTTTAGTTTTAGTTTTCGCACTGGTTGGACCGTTATTTGTTGCATTTGAACCCACGGCATTGGTTGGTATGACTTATGGACCACCCGAGGGAAAATCATTTTTAGGTTATGACTATATTGGTCATGATGTTTGGTCACGTGTACTTGCTGGCGGTGCTTCAATTATCTGGATGACGCTGGCTGCCAGTTTGGTCGCATTAGTGATTGGTTCTAGTTTAGGCATATTAGCTGCTTTTGCCCGAAATAAGATTGATCAGTTCGTGACTTGGCTGACTGATGTTTTTATGGCCTTTCCCGATCTTATTTTGGTCTTACTTATTGTTTCGATGTTAGGTCGACAGCCTTGGCTCATCGTTTTAACGGTTTCAATTGCTTTTATTCCTGGAGTCGTACGTCTTGCACGAAGCGTTGCACTTAATTTAGTGGAACAGGAATATATCGAAGCTGCCCGAATTCTTGGTTATTCAAAAACCTATATTTTATTTCGTGAAATTTTACCCAATATGTTGACGCCTTTACTTATTCATCTTGGGGTGATGCTGACATGGGCTGTGGGCATGTTATCAGGTTTGGCTTTTCTTGGTTATGGTGTGGCACCTCCAGCAGCAGATTGGGGGCTCATGATTAATGAAAATCGCGCTGGTTTATTAGTTCAACCATGGGCCGTGTTTGCTCCTGTCATTTTAATTGCTTTGTTTGCACTCGGAACGAATGTATTGGCAGAAGGCGTTGGACGTGCAGCAGCCCGGATTGAGGAAAAATAAACATGGCAAATACATTTAAAAATACAGTATTGACCGTAACAGACTTAACCGTGGCATTGGTAAACACTGGCAATCATATCGTTTCTAATATTTCATTTAGCTTGAGAGAAGGTGAGGTTCTAGGGCTGGTCGGAGAAAGTGGTTCTGGTAAGACGACATTATCGAGTGCCTTATTGGGCTATGCACGACATGGTGCCAAGATTATTCAAGGCACAATTGAACTGGATGATGAAGATATTCTCAGTTTAGATGATCATGCTTTGCGTCAGGTTCGTGGTTATAAAATTAGTCATGTCGCCCAAGATCCTGGAACAGCACTCAACCCGGCATTAAGTATTGGACAACATTTATTTGAACTATTAGAAGTCCATCAGGCACAGTTATCGAGCGCTGAAAAATACCAGAAAGTAGCCAAAATTTTAAATGAAGTGGGATTGCCGCATGATGAGCTATTTCTAAAGCGTTATCCTCATCAACTTTCAGGTGGACAACAACAACGAATTTTACTGGCCTTGGCGTTTTTGCTACAGCCACGTTTAATTGTTTTAGATGAGCCAACTACCGCCTTAGATGTGACGACGCAGACTTTAGTATTGAACATCATTCGTAAATTATGCCGCGAATATAATGTTGCTGCTATTTATGTATCGCATGACTTAACGGTTGTAAAAGACATTGCAGATCGGGTGATTGTTTTATATTCAGGGCGAATTGCTGAAGATGCGGTATTAACCCAACTATTTGAAACCCCTAAACACCCTTATACGCAAGGTTTACTTAACGCCATTCCCGATGTGGCCATTCGTAAATATTTATCTCCAATTGAAGGACATGCACCTTCACCAAATGAACGTCTAGCGGGATGTGCTTTTGCAGTACGTTGTACTTTCGCCACAGACATATGCCGTCAAAAACAACCTGAATTAACTCAATTAAAAGATGAGTTTGACCCGCATTTTGTTGCTTGTCACCATTCGGATCATGTTGGCGTGATTAATTTTAAAGAGATTGATCATCAGGTTATTGAACGAGGAACTGATCGAGAAGCACTGCTAAAAGTTGAACATATTAATGCATGGTATGGGCAGCAACAGGCTCTTTTTGATATCTCATTTCAACTCAAAAAAGGCGAATGTTTAGCATTGGTTGGTGAATCGGGTTCAGGAAAAACAACATTATCGCGTGTCATTGCTGGCTTGAATGAAAATGCAGATGGACAAATTACCTTAGCAGATGAAGTCTTGTCGTTGCGTGGGCAACAACGTCATTTGCAGCAACGACATAAACTGCAATATATCTTTCAAAACCCTTATAAAGCCTTGAATCCAGCGCATACGATTGGTCAGACCTTAATTAAAGTCGTGCAGCATTTCTTTGGAGCATCTCGACAAGAAGCCATAGAAAAAGTCACACAGGTCCTTAAACAAGTCTCTCTGCCTCTACAAGTTCAAGAACTCTATCCTAGAGATTTATCGGGTGGGGAGAGACAACGCGTAGCGATCGCGCGAGCTTTGCTGTGCCAACCTGATGTTTTGATTTGTGATGAGATTACCTCTGCTTTGGATGTTTCCGTTCAGGCATCCATCTTGAAACTGCTACAAGACCTTCAGCAGCAAGGTGTGACCTTATTATTTGTGACTCATAACCTAGGGGTTGTTCGTGCAATCGCCGATCGGGTCGCCGTATTAAAAAATGGACATATTGTTGAATACGGTGAAACAGACCAAGTACTCAGTCATCCTCAACATATATATACCAAAACTTTGCTTACACATGCGCCAAGCTTGTTTAAAAACAACGTACTTGAAGTTAGCGCATAAAAAAGAACAGATTTTTCGGAGTTAAAAATGAACGATATTAACCAACACAGTTTTTTAGAATTAGGTAGCGTAAGACATATTCAAAGCGAGCAAGAAGCACTTGAGATTGCAAAAGAGGTGGCAGATCAACTGAATCAATTTGCTCGAGATCCAAGTTATAACAAGACAGTACCTTATGATCAGGCGCGTTTAATTTCAGAAGCTGGTTTAACCTCGATTATTGTACCTAAGCAATTTGGGGGCTTAGGTGCCAGTATTTCAACATTGGTCAATGTGGTGAAAATTATTTCATCTGCCGATGGTGGTGTAGGGCAGTTATTACAAATTCACTTCACTATGTTCCGAGGAATTTTAACTGGCTATGACGATGAAATTCGTGATCAGTTACTGGGTGATATCTTAAGTGGAAAACGTTTGGGCAATGCACTTGCAGAAGTGGGAGGCAAAGATAAGTTTCAGCATAAAACACGTGTAGAACGAAATGCAGAAGGACAATTAATTTTAAATGGCAGTAAGTTTTATTCTACAGGCTCTTTACTCGCAGAATGGATTTCTTTATTTGCGGGTAGTGATGATGGACCAGTCTCAATTTTAATTCATCGAGATACACAGGGAGTAGAGTTGCTCGATGACTGGGATGCAATGGGACAAAATAATAGCGTCAGTGGCACTGTTAATTTTAAAGATGTGGTTGTTGATGAACGTTATGTTGCTAAGCGAAATACAGGTGGTTTAGGCACTGTTTTACGTACAGGACTCACTTGGCCTCAAATTCTACACGCTGCAATGGACACAGGAATTGCCAAAGGGGCATTACAGGGCGGGATTGATTATTTACAACATCATGCTCGACCTTGGGTGGAAAGTGGCGTCGATTCACCTACACATGAATCTCATATTATTAAACAAATTGGTGAGTTTGCTGTTTTGGTCCGTTCGGCTGAGGCATTGTTAGATCGTTCAGCACAGATTTTTGAACAGCATTTGGCAAATGTCGAAGATGAAGACTTACAAACTGAACTGATTTTATCGGTTGCTGCTACACGAAGTCAGTCTGATCATGCATCTTTAAAAATTTCGAGTGAAATTTTTGGATTACTCGGAGCAAGTTCAACCTTATCGAAATGGAATCTAGATCGCTTCTGGCGAAATGCACGAACCCACACCACGCATGATCCAATTCGCTGGAGACTCTATCATGTTGGAAATTATTATTTAAATAATATTCCACCAGGAGAATACAACTCAGTGCTTCTGAAGAAACAGGCGGAAAATGTGACTAAATTTAATTAAACTGAGTTCGACTTAAATATTTCTATAACTTATTGAAGAAAATATCTTGGTGGAATCTTGCCAAGTTCTCATCCAATTTCAGGTTAAGCCGTCGGCTCGACCTACTTTTGTTTCGACAAAAGTAGGCAAAACCATTGTCATCAGCAAAACCTGTTCATTTTTTGGATTTGTTTCAAATGTATCGTAGAAACATTATCTTACGTAAATTAGGCAGGTTGCTGATGACGTTTCCGAGTATCATATTTCTTGTCGGACTCAGCTTAATTAATAAAATCGAGTTGTAAAAAAGGTTGTCATCACGACAACCTTTTTGTATTGTTACGCTACTTGAGCTTGAATAGAAATATCCTGCGCCAGCCATTCACGAACATTAATCTGTGTAGGAATAAAGTTCCAGCGATAGAGAAAGTCACTCAGGTCTTGTAAAGCAACAATAGAAATCTCATCAAAGTTAGTGTTGAGTTTCAGATGTGCGTCTGCACCATAAGCAGCATGTACCCATTGCTCACTACTATTACATTCTTTTGCCAAATAACGATGGGTTTCATCGGCATGTGCATGTGCCCATTGTTCTGCTTGTAAAACAGCATCGACAATTGATTGGGCTTGCTCTGGATATTGTGTTAGAAAATCTTCATCGACTGTTAGTGTTCTTGGTGTTCCATTATTAGAGCGTAGAATAGGGTCTGGATGTGATCCAATATCAATAATGGTATGCAGGGCGAAATCATGAGCGATTTGCGCAGCGTGAGCACCTTTTAGAAAAATGGCATCGACATCGCCTTTAATTAATGCCACGATCTCTGCACTTGCATTGATTTTATTGCGATTGCCATAAAAACTAGAATCATTTTCTTCTGGCTGTTGTTGCTGTGCTGTTAAAATATCTGCTCGTAAACAATCAACTAATTCAAGATCGCTCACCTCCAGATTTACTGTTTTTAAGGCATTTTCTAACCCACGAATCGCCTGTGCACGCGAGAAATCAATAATTGCATCTTGATTTAGGGGAATACCAAAACGTTTGCCTTTTAGGTCGGCAACAGTTTTGATGTTTGAATCGTAGCGCGTTAATAACAATTGAACTTCATCAGCCCAAGATAAGCCAATTACTTTCGTTTTTTGACCAGATGCATATGCCCAGATTGCAGGAATACTGCCACCATGTCGAACTGAGTTGGCAAGGGTATGGTTAAAATGAGAGTTTCGAATATCTTTGGAGTTTGATTCTCGAATTGATTTGATTTCAATCTGTTGTTCATCAAACTTTTCTTTGAGCCAACCTTTTTGAATTGAAATACCTAAGCCTGTTGGTACAGGGCAGCGTGTATACCAAAGTGTGTTTAATGGTTGAGTTTGAAGTGTTGTCATCATGACATCCTTTTGTGGTTTTTATGCTTTAAAGCAAAATTGATGCCATTTATTAATTTATTGATATTTATAAATTATTTTTAATATCTTTTTTTGTGATGTTGATATATCAAATTTTGTTGCGATTACAGCAAATCATTTACGCTAGTGTTTTAAAAACAACACCCCCATAAATAGTGAACTATAAAATGAATATAAAACAATAATTTAAAATCTTTTTAGAGATCATTAATTTGGCATGAATCTCGCAATAAAACGGAATCTTAAATTTTTACTGTCTTTTATGTTTAAAAATTATCCATTATTACGAAGTTTGGCTTTATACCGTTTTATGCCATTTCGTTTCTTATTGACGGCTACCTTATTTGTGATTGCAAATATAGGGTTAGCACTCCAACAATATTCAATCGGACATGCGATTGATACCTTAAAACACAGTGAGCGAGAAACCTTATTTCAGCATGCTATTTCTGATCCTTTAAACCCATGGTTTTGGTTTATTCTACTTGCGAGTATTGCTGGCATTAGGGCAGTTGTTCAGTATATGGCAGGGTTAAGTGCTTTAAGCATTGGTCAGCAACTACTAAGTATTTTAAGAGAAAGAATCTTTTCCCAAGTACAGCATTTAGATGTTTCATGGTACTGGAAACATGGGTTAGGAGAAGTATTATCTCGAACAACACGTGATTCAGATAAATTAAAAGAAGCGCTCATCAATTTTTGGCGGCAAGTGTTTGAGTCAAGTCTTGTTGTGTCGGTAACTGTTGGACTCTTGTGTTGGTATCATCCTTGGCTCGGCCTAGTCCCTTTATTATTTATTTTTTTAGGGCTTTGTGTCCTATTTAAACTGACCAATCAATTGGTGGTGCTAGATCACCAAGTCGCATCTGCCTACGAAAAAGTTAGCGATACCTTAGCAGAAAGCGTGAATGGAATTCGGGTAGTCAAAGCTTTTCAACTCGAAGAGAAGCTTTTACAGCGCTTTAATCATGCTGTAGATCTATTTATTCATCACTCTATTCAAACCATAAGCACAAGTGCGAAACGCTTGCCTATTCCTCAAGTGATTATTGCGTGTTCTTATTTATGGGTGATTGGCTTTGGTGCTTATTTAATTGGCCAAAACGAGTTGCAGGTGGGGCAGTTTGTAGCTGCGATACTCATGGCAAATTTATTGGTGTTTCGTATTGAAAGCATTGGTCAGGTCTTACATATTTTCGCTGATGCGCGTTCGTCCGCGACAAGAATCTGGCAAATGTTAGATGAGAAGTCCGCAATTGAAGATCAACAATATCCTCTAACGTTGCAATCGCGTGATGAGTTAAGCATTAAATTAGAAAATGTCAGCTTTCAGGATAAAACAACAAAAAATTATATTTTAAAGCAATGCAGTGTTGAATTTCGAGCAGGTGAAGTCGTTACTGTTGTCGGTAAAACGGGGTCAGGTAAAACGACTTTGATGAATTTACTCAATCGGTTTATTGACCCGACAGAAGGGCAAGTTTTGATTGGCTCTGAGCAAATGGGCTGGACGAATATTAAAGATTTAAGCCTATTTGAATTACGACATTTGGTTCAGATCATTCCTCAAGAAAATTTCTTTTTTAGTGGCACACTGGCAGATAACTTAAGAGTTGCTAAGCAAGATGCAACTGAGCAAGAGATGAAAGAGGCTTTACATTTAGCTTCTGCATCTGAACTATTACAAAGACTTGATCATGGCTTAGACACGTTGATTGGGGACAAGGGCGTTACTTTGTCTGGAGGACAAAAACAACGACTTGCCTTGGCCCGTTCTATTTTAAAAAATTCGCCAATTTTAGCGTTAGATGATTCTACCAGTGCCTTAGATGCGACTACAGAAAAACAAGTTTTACAGCGTCTATTAGCGCTGTCTGATAATGGAAACCATTTTAAGAAAACAATCATTATTAACTCTAATAAACAAACCACGATTGCTTTATCTGATCGCGTTATTGTACTTGATCAGGGTCATATTATTGCCCAAGGCTCACATGCTGAATTGGTTCAAGATTGTTTGTTTTATCGAGAGTTGATGGGTTTTCAGTTAGAGCAGCAGGAGATTGATGCATGAATACCAGTGTTAAAAATTTCCGCCCATTTACAAAATCAGCTGATCTACAAATTGAAGAAAGTTTGGCAAATACCTCAATTCATAGAGGCATGCTAAAAAAACTTATTCCTTTAGTTTATCCCATCCGTTACTTGCTCCTAGTTCTAATTGCAGTAGAAATTTTACAAGTGATGAGCGTTTTTGTTCGGCCTTGGGTGGTGAAATATATTTTAGATTCGGGCTTTCAACACATTGCTGGAAAAATGGTATTGAATCAGCCTGTTTTATTCATTGCGATTAGCATTTTAACCTTAAGTTGGATTTGTCGTTTTGCTTTAGCGGGCGTATCAAAATATCTTTCAGGCCGAGCAGCTTTGAAAGTGATTAATGGTTTAAGACGTTCGTTATTTCAGCATATCCAAAGTTTAAATATTGGCTATTTTGATCGTACCAAGGCTGGCAGGATTATTTCACGGGCCGATCGTGATGTCGAAACGCTAGAGCCTGTTTTAATACAAGGACCACCAGAGTTACTTTCGGCAATTTTACGTTGTGGATTAGCTTCAGTACTGCTTTGGCATATCTATCCACCATTTTTCTGGTGCTTATTTGCGACGCTACCCATTTTATTTGGTATGACCGCTATTTTTAAAAAGTCATCACAAAAACATTGGGGACGAGTTGCGGAGGAACGCAGTCGATTTACTGCTCATTTGGTTGAAACAGTAAATGGAGCAAAAATCATTCAGCAGTTAAATTACACCGAAACCAATCAATCTCGTTATCAAGAATTATTAAAAGACTTTAATAATTCTATTATTTATGGAAGCAAGCGAACCAGTTGGTTTGCTCCCTTTACAGGTTTACTTTCAACTCTAGCTACTGCCGGATTCATTGTGATTGGTAGTTATGCTTATAGTGATGGCATGATTAGTATAGGGCAGTTTGCAGAGAGTATTTTCTATGTGTTTTTATTCTTAGCACCCTTACAGGAACTGACCGATTTATTTGAACGTTATGCAAATGGAGCAGCGTGTGCGCAACGAATATTTTTACTTTTAGACACTCAATCTACGATTCAAGAACAACCGAATGCTGTGAAGCTTGAACACTTGAATGGTCATATTCGATTTCAGTCTGTAGATTTTGCCTATACCCACAAACCTGTTTTACAAAACTTTAATTTGGACATTGAAGCTGGAAAAATAATTGCGATTGTAGGGCCAACAGGACATGGCAAAAGCACCATGGTTCAGTTACTAACGAGATTTTATGAACCTCAGCAAGGTGGAATTTTTCTAGACCGTTATCCAATACAGAGTATTCATCTTGCAAGTTTAAGACAGCATGTGAGTATTGTTTTACAAGATAATGTTTTATTTAGTGGAACAATTTTAGATAACTTACGTCTAGTTCAACCTGATGCTTCAGATCAGAAACTTATCCAAGTTATTGAAGACTTAGGAGCAGATGAGATATTGCAACAACTGCAGCAAGGCTATTTAACCGAAGTTGGGGCGCTTGGTAAAAATCTTAGTCATGGACAAAGGCAACTTGTTTGTTTAGTTCGTGCTTATTTGGCAAACCCTAAAATATTAATTCTAGATGAAGCCACCTCAGCAATCGATATTTATACCGAGCAAAAAATACAATATGCGCTCAGACGCTTATGCCAAAATAGAACCTGTATTGTTATTGCACATCGGCTGAGTACTATTCGTGAGGCCGACAAAATTGTCGTGATTGAAAATGGCCATGTCGTAGAAGAAGGTCCGCATGAGCAGTTAATACAGCAGCAGTCAGCTTACTTTCAGTTATATCAGTCATATTTACAAAACCAACTTGTTTAAACGATCTGCAAATTTAACAACTGTAGTTTTATAAACATTTTTTTGAATCATTGTTTAAATTTAAACAATGATTCTTTTATTTAACTAGTTTAACATATTGATAATAAACAACAAAATATTTGGCATCGGCTTTGCTATATCGGTCTAGATCGTTAAGGAAGCTAATATGCATACATATTTTTCTCAATTCATTCTTCACTCCTCAATTTTTGCACTGAGTACACTCACTGCCTCAATTACTTTGGCAAATGATCAAAAGAATTTGCCAGAGAAAGAGGATGCCATCACATTACAATCTGTGGTTGTTACAGGCTCTAGACGAGCAATTAGTAGCTCACTTGATGCGCCTGCACCCGTTGATATTTTAACTGACAAAGAGTTACAAGAGACTGGTGCGACTGATCTTGCAGCAGCGTTAACACGATTGTCTCCCTCGGTGACTTTACCGAGTTCTCCTGCAGGTGGGTTTGGGGCATCGGTTCCGCCAAGTATTGCACTTAGAGGATTATCTGCAGATCAAACTCTAATTTTAATTAATGGAAAACGTCGTCATACATCGGCTTATTTCACCCGCCAAGCCTATGCAGGTGGAAGAGGCGCAGCGGTAACTGACCTAAGTTTAATTCCAGTGAGCGCGATTGAGCGTATAGAAATCTTGCGGGATGGTGCTGCGGCACAATATGGGTCAGATGCAATCGCCGGCGTCGTTAATATTATTTTGAAATCACGAGATCATGGAGGTGGCGTAAGCTATCAAACAGGTGGCTACACTCAAGGAGATGGTGAACAACATAAAGTTAATCTTTGGAAAGGTTTTGCACTCCCTAATGATGGTGCATTGACGGTTGCATTAGATTTAGGCAACCGTGAAGCTGCAAGTAACACGGCACCTGATACGCGAACTTTTTATGATGGTTCAACCAAGGCTCAATATACAGAACAAAATACACCTTATAGAACGTGGAAATTTGGCTCCCCCGAACAAAAAGATCAAATCAATGTGACTGCCAATCTAGATTTGCCTTTGACAGATGACGTTGCACTGTATGGTTTTAGTAGCTATGGACACCGTAAAACAATAGGGGAAAACTTTTATGAGCCTCCAACAACCAAAACAGTACTGAATCAATCTAGCTATTTTAAAGAACGTTATCCAGATGGACGCTCGCCATTGAGCTTGGTCACTGTAGATGATTTTGCAACGACAGTTGGAGTTAAAAAAGGAGAGCAGAAGTCAGGTAAATATGATCTTTATGCGACCTATGGACAAAATAAAGTCAGCACAGAGCAAGGCAACGGCATTAACCCAAGTTACGGCTCAAATTCTCCTTCAAACTATGACTTGGGCGAAAATATTTTTTCGCAATTAAATACAGGGCTAGATTATAGCCGTGATATTGCTATTGATTGGTTCGCAAGCCCACTCACGTTGTCTACAGGGGTTTTATATCGTTGGGAGCAATATAAGCAAAATGCAGGTGATCCAATTGCCTATACCCGCGGCCCATATTTCAATCCAAGCACAACTTTAGGCGTTGGTGTTCCGGGGATATATGCTGGAATTACAGACCAAGATGAACGAAAAATTAGTCGTGATGTTTATGGTGTCTATCTAGATTTAGAAGCAGATATTATTAAAAACTTGAATGTGGGCGCCGCTGTCCGAAGTGAAAAATATTCAGACTTTGGCTCGACCACAAACGGAAAATTATTCGCTAAATATGATGTATCACCTAAATTTACGGTACGTGGTTCAGTAAATACAGGCTATAGAGCGCCGTCATTGGCACAGCAGGGCTATTCGGCTTATAGCGTACAAACTGTGCAGACCCCTTCAGGTTGGCAAGATGTTCAACAAAGAACTTTAGTTGCAGGCAGTGAGGCGGCTTTACTCATTGGAGGAACTTCTCTTAAACCTGAGAAATCGACGAATTATTCTTTAGGTTTTGTTTGGAAGCCTCTTACCAATACATCGGCAACTTTAGACCTTTATCAAATCGATATTAAAAATCGTATTTTGCTTTCAGACAATATTACTGGAAGTGTAATTACCAATGCCTTTGCCAATACAGCGTATTCAAATATTGCCAATGTGGCGTTCTTCAATAATTTATTAGATACACGTACCCAAGGCGTAGAGCTCGCGCTTAAACATGATTTAAACATTGAACAATATGGCAAGTTAAATCTGAATCTAGGTCTGGCATATAACAAAAATGAAATTACAGAAACAAGAGATTCTATTACCGCAAAAGGTGATCGAATTCCTGTTTCAAGCATTGCAGGACGAAATACACAAAGCCTTATTGAGTCTGCTGCACCAAAGACAAAGCTAACGCTTGGCGCACTTTGGTCAAATCAAGCGTGGAGCGTGAATACAGCAGTCCGTCGCTACGATAAATGGACCACTTTAAATAACACCAACACTGCACTAGACCAAACCTTTGACCCACAGTGGATTGCAGATTTGGATATTGGCTACAAAGCGGATGCATTTGTGAAAGGTCTAAAATTCAATTTAGGCGCAATCAATTTATTTAATAGCCATCCTGATCAAGCCAAAGATTCGTCGGTCGGCAATATTGTCAAATATAGTTTTAATGCGCCTGAAGGAGCATTTGGAACGTATTTATATGGCCGCGTAAGTTACGAATTTTAAATCAAAAATGATGAGACAGTTTTTAAGGTAAATAACAATGCAACATACTTTTTTATCAACTTTATGCAAGTTTTCTTTAATCACAACGATGTTAACTTCAAGTTGTTTGGCGACTGCTCAACAAGCTCCAGCGCCTGAAGATAAATATGGAGATGGACGAGTTTCCGAGTTTTACACATGGAAATCGGCTATTCCAGAACAGGCTGGAAAACTATAAAAAACAGAAGCGATTCATAATCCTTATATTCGTTTGGCAAATGACAGTCAGGCTATTCGGATTCTCTACAGTTCTACGAGTGGTAAAGATAGCAAAACACCTATTGTGGTTTCAGGAAGTATTCATTTACCAAAAGGAACACCACCGAAAGAAGGTTGGCCAGTGGTGCTATGGGCGCATGGTACGGTCGGTTTGGCCGATGCTTGTGCGCCGTCTTGGAATGGACGATCATACCGAGATGTACAATATTTAAATCGTTGGCTTAAAGAAGGATTTGCGGTCGTTGCCACAGATTATGAAGGGTTAGGTGTTGCAGGACCGCACTTGTTAATTAATAACCCAATGCTGGCTTATAGTATTTTAGATAGTGGCAGAGCTGCTTTAAAAACCAAGTTGCCACTTGCCAATAAGTTTGTGATTGTTGGTCAATCACAAGGAGGCGCTGGGGCTGTTGCGGCTTCTTCCTACTCGGCAACGTACGCACCTGACTTAAATATTAAGGGTTCAATTGGTACGGGCGTGATTTATCAAGATCCTGAAGCAACGCCTGAAAAAAATCAGTTAAAGTTAAATCCTTACGAAGTCAGCCCATCACTGGCTTATGGCATCTATAGTTTTTTAGTGACACAAAGTTTATATCCAGAAATTAAAACAGACGATATTTTCACGCCTGAAGCTGCTCCTTTAGTTGAACAAGCAAGAAATGCCTGCTTAACAAGTTTTATGGGAGATATTCAAACCGCAGGGCTTTCGCCAGCACAAGCATATAAACCTAATCCGCCGGCAAGCTATAAAAAACTGCAAGAGAAACAGTCAAATGATTATGGTTATTATCCTACATTAAAAATTAGTCATCCATTATTTATTGGGACAGGGGCAAATGACCGAACTCCAGATGCTCGTTCTCAAATGAAGCTGGTGGCAGATGCTTGTAAAGCAGGTACAGTGGTCGAAGGTCATTTGTATCATGGCTTAGGACATAGTGAAACTGTTAATGCCTCGTTAAAAGATTCAATTCCGTTTGCTAAAAAAGTGATTGTGGGAGAGAAAATTCAGGCTATTTGTAAACCTGATTTGCAATAAATGATGGAATAAAGATTTTCTCACTGAAGAAAATCTTTATTTAAAAAAAGCCGCTCTTCAAAGATATTGAATGAGCGGCTTTTTGCTTTAAATGTTTAAGCGATTTGTTTTAATTTTTTGGCTGCCTCTTCACGTACAGCGGGGATAATATAACGACCATAATCGACCGTATCATAGATCGGATCGTAGCCCCGATTTAAAAAGGTGGTAACGCCTAAATCTACATAATCGAGTAATGAGGCAATAATGGTGTCTGGTGTACCAACTAGGGCAGTCGTATCGCCATAAGCCCCTACAGCAGTTGCGGTTGGCATCCATAAGGCACGATCATGTCGATCACCTTGCTGGGCTGCTGCTAATAAGCGCTGTGAACCGATGCCTTTGATTTTATGTCCCGATAATGTGCCATTATTTTGAAAAGTTGGATTATTTTGAATATCTGCAAGAATCTGTTCTGCTCGTTGCCAAGCAAGTTCTTCGGTTGCACCAATAATAAGACGTACAGATAAACTAACAGGAGGCTGCGGTTTATTGGCTTTTTCTGCTGCGAGCTTCAATTTAGTAATTTGCTCTTTTACTCCAGCCAGTGGTTCACCCCATAGTGAATAGAGATCTGCATGGCGAATTGCAATATCATAAGCGATGTCTGATGAACCACCGAATGAAATCGGGATTGTACCGTTGACAGGCTTTAACGGGCAAAAAGCATTATCTAACTTAAAGTATTTACCTTCATAGCTAATCGGTTGATCACTTTTCCAGAGTTTCTGGATGATATCTAGATATTCACCCGTCCGTTCATAGCGCTGAACTTTATCAACAATATAATCGCCTTCTTGAGGCTCCGCTGTAATTCCGGTAATTGCATGTAAACGGATTCTTCCACCACCTGTAGTATGGTCAAGCGTAGCAAAAGAACGTGCAGCAAGATTTGGAGTGAGAAGTGCAGGACGATGGGCAATCATAAATCCAAGACGTTCTGTATGTTGGGCAAGGTATGCCGCGATTTGTGCGCTGTCTGGACTGGTTGGTCCGCTAGCAATTAAGACTTTATCAAAATCCGCATATTCATGCGCCCGTGCGTGGTAACGTAGATATTCGAGGTCAATTTTATGGCCAATTCGCGTTCCTTTGGTTTCAGACCATTGGTTAGGGAAAACCATACCTACAAATTCGATGCTCATTATTAAACCTATTTTGTGGATTTTAAATAGATGAGCAAAATAAATGCCAAGCTTTATACCTATATAAATCAAATATAGAAATGGATTATAATTTTTTAGAGTGTTTGGATTTAATCAAAAAATAAACATTGTGTTTGAGAAGCAACATATCATAAAAAAAGAATTGTGTTTATTTTTAATTTATAAGAGAAAATATTTTCAGAATAAAATAGGTGAATTTTGGATTAAAATCTGGCAAGGTTTCCCACACTAAAGTACGTAATTTATTCGCAATGTTTTGTCTTATCCGTGAAAAAGGATTTGACGAAATTAAAAATAATTACGGTAAGTCTCAGTTTTACAACCTAATTTCCCAATTGTGTGAATGTGGCTTTTCAAAGGCATATTTGCAGAACCTTCATGATGAGAAGGCATCAAACATCATTCCATTCGTAAAGCTCGTAGAAATCGACTTCAACCAACAATTGCCTAACTGGTATGAAGAGCCAGTTTCGCAGTTCAACTACAAAATCGCTTAGGTGAGCAAATGAACAATTCACAACATCCAATTATGACAGTTACAGGCATCCGTAAATCTGCTGGTGATTTTAAAGACCAGTCATCTGGTAAAGAAATTACGTTTTCAAATACGGTTGTAACTGTACTTCAAGAATATTCAGCTAAAGAAAAAGAACAAGGTGCAATCGGTCTTAAATCGACTGACTACAAGATTAAAGGTGCTCAGTTCTTTAATGATTACATTCATCAGAAATTGCCTGCGGAAGCTGCAATGATCTTTGATTGGGATTTCACAGGTAAAACACCAAAGGCTGTATTGGTGTCGCTAGATTTTAACGCTAAAAAAGCTATATAGAACAAAGTGTTAATTATACAATACTTCGTATAATGTATATTATGTTAAATAGAAGATTTGGAAACCTACCATATATAAAGCTCTGGCTACTCTACGTTGCTGCTACGCCGTTTATTCTTAACTACGGTGAATTCTTTGCTTGCTCAACTGTATCTGCTTACTAGATTTAAGATAATAAATAACGCTGCCAAATTTGCATCTCAACAAGCTTATGCGACTCTCTAAGTTTTTTTAAATCTACATAACCCTATCGATCTACTCTTATGAAGCGTAATTTAACAAGAACCTTTCTATATCGCTTATCATTCTTTCCACATCTTCTCTAGTAAACTGATCATAATTTCCATGAGCAGCATTATTTCTAATATCAGCTAAAGCTGTAATTTGCTTTTGCTGTAGTTTGTTATAGACACTGGCCTTTGCCAGATCATCATTTATCAGCACTTAAAAAAGCTTCATAATGTATTGAATTAATTCCACAAAATATGAACAGCTTCAAGTTGAGTTACTTTCCTCCAAACGCTTATTTAACAAAGCATATTTATCTTAATTAGGTTGTAAACTGACAGCTAGGGTAAATGCCGTAACCATGACATCAAAGCCGTCTACAATTATCAGAAATACACATAAAATCACCACGAACCATGGCAGTTTGAGTGATTTAATCGAACTGCTCTTATTCCCTAGCTAAAATGAAAATTTAGGATACTTGTAAAAGCTCTTTAATAATTCGGCGAGCTCGATTAGCAGCAACATCTACATGGATATCCACCATATTAGAGTTTGGAATCCTTAACATATTTTGATATTGATCAGTAATAACCATACGGTCCTCATCAAAGGTATCTTTAGTCTGTTGAATAACTACCGCTTTAAGTTCTTCTGCTTTTTCAGGATTAGTAGGATTGGTTGCCATTGTCCAGAAATAGTGGCTTGTAGTTTCCGTTTCAGGAGTGATCCCGTGGAAACCTCGCATATGGAATCCTTGACGCTGAGGATTATCAAGCTTATAGGTGTCAGCATCTACAGCACCAGTCCAAATGGTAATATGAGAAACCTTAAACACAATTTCTTGCCAACGGTCTACTTTATCTTTGAACGGATATGCCATTTTATAGGTCGGAGGTGGCTCTGAACCAGGCATATGGCGAATAACAGTTACGGTATTACCTTCTTGTTCAACTTTCATTTGCGCATTCATATGGACAGTGGCATTTCCACCAATTGTTTTTAAATGAACATAACCTAAATGGCTTAAATCCATTAAATTGTCATGAATCAGTTGATATGGTGCATCGTAGTGATAAACATCCCCATCAAATACATAGCGAACATCATCATGAATTGAATATTCAGGTGGTTCACAATTAGGCACAGGATGCTCTTCACTACCATACCAAAACCAGATAATTTGATTTTTTTCTTGGATCGGATAGGCCTTAACTTTTGCTTTCGATGGAATTTTTTCTTGTCCTGGAACCTCAATACATTTTCCAGTTTCATTATAAAGTAAACCATGATAACCACAGCGAATACCACCTTCCTCGATCACACCACATGATAAAGCTAAAGCTCTATGGCAGCATCGATCTTCTAAAGCAACGACTTGCCCATTATGATGTCTAAAAAGTACTAAGTTGGTATTTAAAACTGTTCTTGCTAGTGGCTTCTCAGTTGAAATTTCCTTACTCAATGCACATACATACCATTGATTTTTAGGAAAAAGATTTAGTGACTTATTATTTTCAACCATATCTGTTTTTTTGAAAACCTGATCCATGAGTATCTCCTGAACATCCATTTTCGTTATAGACGAATAACAAGTTGTTTTGATTTAGCGCGTGAACAACATGGGGTAAATAATTTGTTTGACTCTTTTTCTGCAGTTGTTAGGAATTGATCATGATGTTCAACTTCACCTTCAATCACTTCCAACACACATGAACCACAAATTCCTTGTTCACATGAACAATCCACATCGAGATTATTTTCTAAGAGAATTTCCAAAACAGATTTATCTGCAGGAATTAAGAAAATTTTATTTGATTCTGCCAAAACTAATTCAAATGACTGGGCATTTGAATGATCAACAGTATTGCTAAAATTTTCTTTGTGAAATTGCAGTTCTGACCAATTATTTTCCAAAGCAGTGCGATGAATATAATCGATGAAGCCCGAGGGCCCACAAACATATATATGCTGTTGTTTATTACTTTTGCCTAATATTGTAGTTAAGTCCATCTTGGTTAATGGTTGATCATCCATATGGATACAGCAATATTTTGAAATTGGAGAATCAAGTAGTTGGCTCTTAAATGCTGCATGTTCTAAAGTTCGCACACAGTAATGTAATTCAAAGGATTTTTGTTGCTGATGAAGTTCTAAGGCCATTGATAAAATTGGAGTTATACCAATTCCGCCTGCGAATAAAATGTAGTGTTCCGCTTGCTCTTCCAAAGCGAATAGATTTCTAGGTTCAGAAATTTTGATTTCTTTGCCTACCATAAATTCTGTATGAATCTTTTCAGAGCCACCACGCGAATTTTGATCTTTAAGAATGCCAATCAAATATTGGTTTTTTAACTCAGGCAGTTTGATCAATGAATATTGACGAATAATGTCTGAATTAACATGAACATCAATGTGTGCGCCTGCTGTATATGCGGGCAATTTAATACTATCAGTTGGTTTTAATAGAAAACTCTTAATTCCTAAAGCCTCATCCACGATAGCTTCAATTCGACAATTCATCATTTAGCAATCCTTGCTTAGAGCATCTTGTTGTTAAAATTATCATAAGCTCAAATTAGTTGCGATCGCAACTAATTTTTCATAATTTCTTTTTTCTTGTTAAAATCATTAAAAATTCAATGTGTTCCTAGTATGGAAATTCAAAAAAATTTAGATTTAGCTCGCTATACACCTGCTCTAGTCACTTTTCTTGTCAATAAAATTTCGACAGGTTCAACCCAGATTTATTCTGAATTGTTTGACATCAGTGTGACGGAATGGCGTATCGTGTCTCTATTGGCTGTAGAACATCCAATTGTTGCTAAACGAGTATCTGAAGTGATTGGGCTTGATAAAGCCACTGTTAGTCGTTCGATTAATCGATTAGAAAAAGAAGGCTACTTATGCTTGAGTACTGATGAAAATGATCGTCGAGCCACTTTTGTTGAGCTTTCGGAAAAAGGAATAAACTTACATAATCAAGTCATTGATATTGCACTTGATCGTGAACAAGAAATGCTTAAACCCTTAACAAAAGATGAAATAGAACAATTCATACTTATTCTAAATAAATTAAATCAAAATATAGCTGCAATGAATGAAGCATCTAGCCGAAAGTATCTGACAAAATAAAATATAGAAAAAATAATAAAAAATTTATTTATCTTCTTAAAATTACTTTCCTTGTCTAAACCATCAGGAAAGTAAGTTATCAATTAATCCAAGCAAGCATAAATATTGAAATCAAACAGTTATGTCGCCAAAACAAATCTTATATGACATATAAAATAATTTAATTCTAGCCATTTTAATTATTCCTGAACAATAACGATATACCATTTTATTATCTATACATTTGTAAATAATTTAATGGGAAACAATAGTAATGATATATGTTTACTATGCTTTTTTACTTTTCTTCTTAAAGCTAAGTGCAATCGGTTTAATTTTTGGGTTTTATCATGATGATATATTTTTCTTTATAGCAGGTGCTCTATGTATTTTCGCATCCTTTATAACTTACTTAATGATTAAAGAAGTTCGCAAAAATCCTTTTGACAAACACTAGCGAATCAGAGAAAACAGGCTTAATGAATTCAAATGATATCGTCCTTATACCCCACCCTATTTCAATACATTAGCATAATCATGCAGACGTTGAATTGATCTTTTGAAATCAAACCGCTGTAGATCTTGTTCTATCTGCTGCCAAATGTCTTGATATTGATTAAACTGTTGC
The DNA here is from genome assembly GCF_016106645.1 of Acinetobacter sp. ACIN00229. Taxonomy (NCBI): domain Bacteria; kingdom Pseudomonadati; phylum Pseudomonadota; class Gammaproteobacteria; order Moraxellales; family Moraxellaceae; genus Acinetobacter; species Acinetobacter sp. ACIN00229. The sequence continues at coordinate 34,454 of NZ_JADWOM010000020.1, read as the reverse complement.
TTACATTGCATCAATTGTTGTTTAGCTCCACGAATATAACCAATACTTAAATGTTGTTCTAATTGTGCTAGTGCATCTTGCAGATTGAGATGGGTGACAAAAGAAGGAGCTATTTGAAAGGGATCTATTATTTCACCGATATTGTTTTGCATTGGAATATAGATTTCTGGTTGTTCTTCAGCTTGATGTTGGTGAATCCATTTTACTCCAAGTTTATCTCCAATTTTGTTTAGCAATAAATTGAGATCGACTGGTTTTACTAAAAAATCTTCATTTAATACATCTGTTTCAGGATTTTGCATACGCTCATTGGCATCTGCTGAAATAATAATAATCGGTACATTGGTAATCTTATTTTTACGTAATAACTTAGCCGTTTCCCAGCCTCCGAGCACTGGCATACTCAAATCCATCAAAATCAAATCAGGATTAAACACAGGAACTTGTCTTAAACATTGTAATCCTGATTCTGCTTCCTCCAAAACAAAGCCTAAAGGCTGTAAAAAGTTTAAGACTAAACCACGATCAGTCACCTCATTATCAACCACTAAAATTTTCTGACGCTGCCCGGTATAACCAACCACAGTATTCGATGCGACATCAGCAATTGGGTGAATCAGGGACTTAGATGGCAAAAATAGTTTAACTTTAAAAATTGAACCTTGTTGAAGCTGACTACTTAACTTCAACTCCCCTCCCAATATATCTACCAACATTTTAACGATAGGCAAGCCTAAACCTGTACCTGCAAAGCTGCCTTGAACCACGTTATTTCCACGTTCAAAGGGTTGAAAGATTCGTTCAAGATCTGATTCAGCAATTCCACAACCTGTATCATGAATCTCAAAATAAGCAGTCTGAAAACGATAATCAACTTTAAATTCAACTTGGCCCGAAATAGTAAATTTCAAAGCATTTCCAATGATATTAATTAGAATTTGTTCAAGTCTTTTTTTATCAATACGAACGTATTCAGGAATTTTTTCGCTAATTTCTACTTTAAACTTGAGTTGACGCTGCAAAAATTGCGGTTCAAACATATTCACGATTTGATTTAAAAATTTGGGAAAATTAATATTCGACATTTCCAGAGAAATCTTTCCTGTTTCAATTCGGGCAAGATCCAATAAACCATCAATCAAAGAGGTAAGATGCTGCCCGCTACGGCTAATTACTCCGAGCGCAGCTTCACCTTTTTCAGATAAGCGTTCTTGTTTTTGAAGAAGTTGACTATAACCTAAAATACTATTTAGTGGCGTACGTAGTTCATGACTAATTCCCACCACATAGCGACTTTTAGCTTCATTGGCTTTTTCCGCTTGAGTTCTTGCATCTTGTAATTGACGATCAGTTATTTTATGGGCTTCAATCTCATCCATGAGCAATTTAGTTTGCGTATTACTTTCAAGCTGTGCCTGACGGCGACTTTCATCATTCAGAACTAACCACCATGCAGCAACGCATAGTAATAAAAACAACACCGCATAAATTTTGATAAATAAAGTCAATAATGCATCGTGTTGCTGGAAAGAATAACCTGTATTCGAAAGCTCTTGTAAATACACTAAACTGAGACTTACAGCTAATACCACACCAAGCACAAAGAGTAATAATATATATAGACTCAAACGTGTATTAATATATTGAATCCATTTTTTTGGTAAGAACCACACTGCAAATACACGAAGTTGATATGACCACCGTGCATGTGGTTTACACAGATCATGACATCGTGCCTCTAAAGTACAACACAGAGAACAAATTTGACTATTATATGCGGGGCAACTTGCCATATCCGCAGCTTCATAATCGTGTTCACATACTACACAGGTATGTGTTTCTACACAGGATAAGGGTTGTTCTTCCAAACGTGCGAGATAATATTTACCTTGGGTTAAATATGCAATAATAGGTACACATAGCATCGATGAACCAAGCGCAATGAAACCTGCTAAAGATTTGGCAATCTCACCAAACATTCCCCAATAACATAGCAGTGAAAGACTCGAAGCTATAAATAAACTGCCGACACCAACAGGATTAATGTCATATAAATAAGCACGTCTAAACTCAATACCTTTGGGACTTAGACCTAGCGGTTTACAGATTACCAAATCTGCCACAATTGCACCGATCCATGCCAAAGCCACATTACTGTAAAGTCCTAAAACTCGTTCTAAAGCATGAATCACACCCAGTTCCATCAGGAGTAAGGCAATAAAAATATTAAACACTAGCCATACTACGCGTCCTGGGTGACTGTGTGTTAAACGAGCAAAAAAGTTAGACCACGCCAATGAGCCAGCATAGGCATTTGTGACGTTAATTTTAATTTGTGCTACACAGACCAATAGAACTGTCAAGAATAAAGCGATTCCTGGATGTGAAACAACATGTTGAAAAGCGATCCAATACAAATAATTAGGATCTGTGAGTTGACTGCTGGGCACCAAAAATTTCAATGCTAATACCATCAGCATCATACCCATGAATATTTTAAAAAAACCTACCAAAATCCATGCGGGGCCTCCTAAAAATACCGCCAAATTCCATTTATATTGAATATTTTTTTTATCCGGTAAAAACCGTAGATAATCAGCTTGTTCTCCAATTTGGGTAATTAAAGCAAAGAGCACCGTACAAGACGCACCAAAAAATGCCAGGCTAAATGAAGAACTGCCACTTTTTGCACCCTCAATCAGTACAAGTTCTTTTAGTAAGCTGGGATGTTTTAAAAGAACAAAACACCACGGCAAGAGAAGAAGAAATAACCATAAGGGTTGAGTAATCGCTTGCACTTTATTGATAAAGCCAATGCCCTTCACTACTAGCGGTAAAATAATTACAGCCGAGATCAGATATCCCATACTAAGCGGAATACCCAAACCTAGTTCCAATGCCAATGCCATAATTGCAGCTTCAAAGGCGAAGAAAATAAAGGTGAAACTGGCATAAATTACCGAAGTGATTGAAGAACCTATATACCCAAAACCAGCACCACGGGTGAGTAGGTCAATATCAACATTATAGCGTGCGGCATAATATCCAATCGGCCAGCTAGTTAGAAAAATGATTATCGCAACCACCAATAATGCCCAAAAGGCATTATTAAACCCATATTGCCATAACATGGTTGCACCCAAGGCTTCCATTGCTAAAAAACTGACCGCAGCAATAGCCGTATTGGTTACTGTCCACAGCGACCATTTGCGAACAGACTTTGGAGCATAACGTAATGCGTAATCTTCAATACTTTCATCAACGACCCATGTATTGTATTTACGGCGAGTCGGGATCACACGTTGCGGTGCTGAGCGGGGCTTGGCTGATGGATCCATGATGATCAAATATTTATAAATAGTTACTCTTTAAAGTTAAAGCAAAAACTATACCTACCCAACTTAGGTCTAACTAAAAATTAACCTATAACGGACTACACAGCTATATACGTAATGTGACGTATATGTTCATTTTTTAATTCCTCTTAGTCTTAGTCCATACCAAGTGCACAAATATTAGCAAGTGCATAAATTCAAACAGCTTCAGATCAGGGGAAAATATCATGACTTTCAAAACAAAAGTAAATACCGCTGGATTACTGGCAGGTTTACTTACAATACCTTTTTTACTTGCACCTATAATGACTAATGCCAATGTTCCAGCAACAGCAAAAGTGAATACCACAAAGCTTAAAGTGGACGACAAATTTGTATACGTGGGCCAGCTTCACTCAGCTACAGGCACAATGGCAATTTCTGAAACAGGCTCGATTCAAGCAGAACGCTTGGCGATTGAACAGATCAATAAGCAAGGAGGTGTACTGGGGCGCCAAATCAAGATTATTCAGGAGGATGGCGCTTCTGACTGGCCTACTTTTGCTGAGAAAGCACGGAAACTTACTGAAAAAGATAAAGTTGCTGCAATCTTCGGTTGTTGGACATCTGCCTCTCGTAAAGCAGTACTACCTATCATTGAGCGTAATAATGCCCTGCTTTACTATCCAACATTTTATGAAGGTTTAGAGCAATCGAAGAATGTAATCTATACTGGTCAAGAAGCAACGCAACAAGTTCTTGAAGCTTTGAACTGGTTAGCAAAAGAAAAGAAAGCGAAGACTTTCTACTTAATTGGGTCTGATTATATCTGGCCACGCACCACCATGAAAATTGCTCGCACACACATTGAAAAAGTATTGAAAGGCAAAGTGGTCGGAGAAGAATACTATCCTCTAGGCCATACTCAATTTGGTTCTTTGATTAACAAAACCAAGCTAAAAAAACCGGACGCAATCTTCGCTGCTGTCGTTGGTGGTTCAAACGTATCCTTCTATAAACAAATGAAAGCTGCTGGTGTAACTAGCGACAAACAAACCTTACTAACCCTTTCTGTAACTGAAGATGAATTACTGGGGATTGGTGGTGAAAATATGAAGGGCTTCTACTCTTCAATGAAATATTTCCAAAGCTTAAACAACCCAAATAACGTGGCATTTGTAAAAGCATTTAAAGCAAAATACGGTCCTAAAGCTGTGGTGGGTGATGTAACCCAAGCTGCTTATTTAGGGCCATGGTTATGGAAAGCTGCTGTAGAAAAAGCGGGTAGCTTTGACGTCACTAAAGTAGCTAATGCTTCACCAGGTATAGAGCTTAAAACAGCACCTGAAGGTTACGTGAAAATCGATCCAAACCATCACTTATGGAGCAAGTCACGTATTGCTCAAGTGCTTCCAAATGGTCAATTCAAAGTAGTATACGAATCAAAAGGCTTGATCAAGCCAAATCCATTCCCTAAAGGATACTAATTTAACTGCCACAGGATCAGGAGAAGTCATTCTCCTGAACTTTTATACCACACAATTTTAAAGCTTGGAGGATGATGCGATGGATATTTCATTTGCGGAATTCGGTGCAATATTTGCCATGCAAGGCTTTAATGGTTTATCAGTTTTCTGTGTGCTGTTACTGATGGCCTTAGGTCTTGCAATTATTTTTGGACAGATGGGCGTTATTAACATGGCGCATGGTGAGTTCCTAACCATTGGGGCTTATACCACATTTTTTATTTCAACTCTGACTGAAAACTACTTCCCTCAATTACTACCTTACTATTTCATCATCGCGATTGTAGCAGCATTTCTCACCTCAGGGATTATTGGCTATATGGTCGAGCGGCTAATGATCAGTCGACTATATCAGAGACCACTTGATACATTATTAGCCACTTGGGGCTTAAGCCTCATTATGCAACAGTTGTTCCGTTCGGTATTCGGCCCTAAAGAGGTCAGCCCCACCCTTCCAGATTGGTTAATGGGGTCTTATCAACCAACAGAATCCATTGATATTCCTATTAATGGTCTATTTTTGGTCGGAGTGACTTTAACTGTTACGGCCTTTGTTTACTTTCTGATTTATCGTTCACGTTGGGGCTTACAACTTCGTGCCACGAATCAAAACCGTTTTATGAGCGGTGCCGTCGGGATCAATACCAAACGGGTCGACAGCTTGACCTTTGCACTAGGTTGTGGTTTAGCCGGGATTGCTGGGGCAGCCTTTACCACCATCGGCTCCACAGGCCCAACAGCAGGTTCTCTTTACATTGTCGATACCTTTCTTGTGGTTGTGTTCGGTGGTGCAGCTAGCTTACTAGGTACCATTGCATCTGCATTCAGTATTGCCCAAGCTCAATCATTACTAGAATTCTTTTTGTCAGGTTCTATCGCAAAAGTGATTACTTTGGCGACCGTAATCGTCATCTTGATGCTACGCCCTCAAGGTTTGTTTTCAATTAAAGTTCGTAAATAGATATTCAGGAGAGATTAATATGAAAAATCTAATGAATGTCTTGTTAGGGGGTAAAGAAGGTGCTATTGGGCTGATGATTCTAGCGATAATCATCCTACTCTTAATGCCGATGTTCCTTGATGTATTCCGCTTAAATCTGATGGGCAAATATCTAACTTTTGCATTTGTAGCAGTGGGATTAGTGCTCTGTTGGGGGCATGGAGGCATCTTAAGTTTAGGTCAAGGTATTTTCTTTGGCATTGGTGGTTACTGTATGGCGATGTTCTTAAAGCTTGAAGCTTCGGACATGCAAAGTACAGCCGCGCAAACAACACCGGGTATTCCAGACTTTATGGACTGGAATCAAGTCACTAGCTTACCGATGCTTTGGGAACCATTTCATAGCTTTAGCTTCACCCTCTTCGCCATCATTATTATTCCAATTTTGCTTGCCTTCATTATCGGTTTTGCCATGTTCACACGTCGTGTAGGCGATGTGTACTTCTCCATCATCATGCAAGCAATTGTGGCAATCTTGACCATTCTTATTATTGGTCAGCAAGGTTTTACTGGTGGTATTAACGGTATTACTGATCTAAAAACCTTACATGGCTGGGATATCCGTACCGATGAAGCCAAATATGTTCTTTATTACATCAACGCATTATTACTGCTTGCGGTGATTATGATTAGCAGATTTGTACTGAGTTCTAAACTTGGTCGTCTACTGTCTGCAATGCGTGACAAAGAAGAACGCGTGCGTTTCTCTGGGTATGATGTAGCCATGTATAAAGTCTTTATCTTCTGTTTTGCCGCAGTCGTCTCGTCAATTGGCGGTGCGATGTTCACTCTACAAGTCGGTTTCATGTCACCAACCATTATCGGCATTGTACCTTCGATCGAAATGGTAATTCTTGCCGCCGTGGGTGGTCGTTTATCTCTTATCGGTGCAGTCTACGGTGCAGTCTTAGTTAACCTTGGTAAAACTTATTTCTCTGAGGCTTTCCCTGAGCTGTGGTTGTTTCTACTAGGCGGTCTGTTCATCTTTGTGGTGATGTTCCTTCCAGATGGTTTAGCTGGTGTTTATCAAAAATATGTACGCCCTTTATTCATCAAAAACAAAACAGTAAATGGAACAACTCCCCCACCTACCATCGATTCTGACGAAAACAAAGAACCTGTCATGAAAGGAGGTGTTAAATGAATAAAATTGGCGTAGAAATGAGTAAACCTGTCCTCGTTATTGAAGATTTAACGGTTTCATTTGACGGCTTTAAAGCAGTCAGTGATCTCAACTTCTATTTAGATAAAAATGAAGTGCATGTAGTGATTGGTCCAAATGGCGCTGGTAAAACTACGGTTTTAGACCTCATTTGTGGTAAAACCAAAGCCACTTCGGGCACGATTAAATTCAATGATATTGAGCTGACCAAACTCAAAGAATTCGACATAGTACGTAAGGGAGTTGGACGTAAATTCCAAAACCCAAATATTTACGAAAATCTGTCGGTATATGACAACTTAGAAATGTCATTTCCAAGAGGACGCAATGTTTTTGGTGCGTTATTCTTTAAACGTACCAAAGATGTTAGTGATCGCATTAGCGAAGTAGCATCAATGATTTTCCTGACTGAATTATTAGACACATCTGCCGGCTTATTATCACATGGTCAAAAGCAGTGGCTGGAAATTGGCATGCTACTAATGCAAGATCCCGAGCTTTTAATGCTTGATGAACCTGTTGCAGGTATGAGTGTCTCTGAACGTGAGCAAACGGCACAATTACTTAAAAAAATTAGTCAAGGGCGGTCAGTGCTTGTTATTGAGCATGATATGGAATTCGTAAAAACCATTGCGGATAAAGTCACCGTACTGCACCAAGGTAAAATTTTGGCGGCAGGCAAAATGGACGACGTTCAAAATGATCCTAAAGTCATTGAAGTTTATCTCGGACACTAAGGGGACCTCATATGAGTGAATTATTCGAAATCAATTCTTTGTGTTCAGGCTATAAACAAAGTCAAGTTATTCATGACATTAATATGAAAATTCAACCCAAAGAAATTGTGGCTATCATGGGCCGTAACGGCATGGGTAAAACAACGCTCTTTAAAACGCTGATTGGAGATATTAAAAATACTAAAGGTGAAATTAAGCTCAATGGTAAAAATCTAGAGAAGCTTGATCCTTACCAACGTGTAGAAAATGGCATGGCCTATGTACCACAAGGACGAATGATTTTTTCAACCATGTCGGTACTTGAAAATATTCAAACAGGCCTTCCAAATTCTGCCCATGGCAAAGTTCCTGATGACTTATACGAGCTGTTTCCTGTACTTTGGGACATGCGCAAGCGCAAAGGCGGTAATCTATCTGGTGGACAACAACAACAGTTAGCAATTGCACGTGCACTTGCGACTAATCCTAAAGTATTGTTATTGGATGAACCAACTGAAGGGATTCAACCATCCATCATTAAAGATATTGCGAAAACATTAAAAGAAATTCGTGACAAACGAGATTTAACCATTGTAGTTTCTGAACAAGTCCTGAGTTTCACTATGGCAATGGCAGACCGTTTCATGGTGATTGATAAAGGCCGTTTCGCTTACGAAGATGTCCGATCAAATATCGATGAAGTTACCATTAGTAAATATTTATCAGTTTAATTTAATAAACTTTTTCTATATCTCCCTTCGATTCGTCGGGGGATTTTTAATCATAAAAACTTTTATTTTTTATAGATAACAACCTTTAGTTTTATTTGGATTATTCAACGGTAAAAATCATTAAAAAATGTATCGATATACGCAATTCAACGTATTTTTTAAAACTGCATTTCACGCGACACTCTTTACATAGATTGATTTGTACTAAAAAACTTGGAGAAAGCAAATGCGTCATGGCGATATCTCAAGCAGTCCAGATACAGTGGGTGTTGCGGTTGTAAATTACAAAATTCCTCGTTTACACAACAAAGCTGAAGTTCTTAACAATGCAAAAAAAATTGCTGAAATGTTGAAAGGGATTAAACAGGGTATTCCCGGTATGGATCTGATTATTTTCCCTGAATATAGCACCATGGGCATTATGTATGACCACGAGGAAATGATGACAACAGCGGCCACCATTCCTGGCGATGAAACTGCGATTTTCTCTCAAGCCTGCATTGAAGCCAATGTTTGGGGCGTGTTCTCTATTACAGGAGAGCAGCACGAAGAACACCCACACAAAGTACCGTATAACACTTTAATTTTAATCAATAACAAAGGCGAGATTGTTCAAAAATACCGCAAAATTATTCCTTGGTGCCCAATTGAAGGTTGGTGTCCAGGTGATACTACCTATGTAACTGAAGGTCCTAAGGGTATGAAGATGTCATTGATCATCTGCGATGATGGCAACTATCCTGAAATTTGGCGTGACTGTGCCATGAAAGGTGCAGAGCTAGTCGTACGTTGTCAAGGTTATATGTACCCTGCTGCCGAACAGCAAATCAATATGGCGAAATGTATGGCTTGGGCTAACAACGTGTATGTCGCTGTTGCGAATTGTACAGGTTTTGATGGAGTCTACACTTATTTTGGTCACTCAGCAGTTGTCGGCTTCGACGGTCGCACCTTAGGTGAGTGCGGCACTGAAGAGAATGGGATTCAGTACGCACAACTATCATTGCATGAAATTCGTGATGCCCGTAAATATGACCAATCTCAAAACCATTTATTTAAACTGCTACACCGTGGCTATACCGGGGTTTATAACAATGGCGATGGTGATAAAGGGATCGCGGATTGTCCTTTCGATTTTTACAAGACATGGGTACTCGACGCTCAGAAAGCACAAGAAAATGTGGAAAAAATCACTCGATCAACCATTGGTGTGGCGGAATGCCCGATCAGCAATTTACCGCATGATGGTTTAGAAAAAGAAGCATCTTAGTTAGTTTAGCGCAGGAGGTACTCGACATGACATTTGCCAGCGATCGCATCAGTGCCAATCAGGAAACCTTAGCTAAGCAACGCTATGATATGCAAAGCAAAGAACGTATTGCTCGTACTTCTCGTTTTAGTTTTAATCCTGATTTGGTCATGCAACATGTCCGTGACAGAATTATTGGCCAAGCTGAAGCATTGGAAGAAATCGAAAATATGTTGGTGACGATCAAAGCTGACTTCAACTCACCTAATCGTCCACTCTCAGTCACCTTAATGCTAGGACCAACTGGAGTTGGTAAAACAGAAACTGTCCGCTTGATTGCAGAAGCCATTCATGGCAAACCTGATGCATTTTGTCGAATTGATATGAATACTTTGGCACAAGAACACTATGCCGCGGCTTTAACTGGCGCCCCCCCAGGTTACGTGGGTTCCAAAGAAGGCAACACCTTATTTGACGAAGCACAAATTCAAGGTAGTTTTTCGAAACCAGGCATTGTGCTGTTTGATGAAATTGAAAAAGCGAGTACTGAAGTGATTCGCGGACTTTTAAATGTTTTAGAAACAGGCATCTTAAAACTCACTGCGGGCACCAAGGTTTTAGACTTTAAAAACTGTATGATTTTTATGACCAGTAATGTCGGTGCTAAAGATGCACAGACACGCCTACAACAGCTATCAAAACTACCTAAAGCTATTCAAAAACTGGCACGCTTGAGTAAACTCGATGACAGTGAAATTATCAACAAAGCCTTACATAAAAAGTTTGATCCTGAGTTTTTAAACCGAATTGAACGTATCTTACATTACCAAGCTGTAGAGGCATATTTTGCGAGCACATTGGTTAATTTAGAAGTCGACAAACTCAATCAACGTTTGCGTAAGCAAAGCCGTACAGTTGAGTTGACTGCATCTGCTAATACTTTTTTATCGACTGGCCATGATGTTCGTTTTGGCGCACGCGGCTTAGGTCATCGTTTCCGTATACTCGTCGAGCCAAAACTCGCAAAGTTTTTGATTCAAAATCCTGAAACCAGTTACATCATTATTGATTACAACAATCAAAGTCTAAATATCCGTTCCATGCTGTCTGAAACTAAGATCGAAGATCCAAAATCTCATTAATGAGATTTTGGATCTTGCGATTAGAAACTAGCTTTATTTGACCTCACATAGGGGATAAAACATGCAACATATCAAAATTAAGCCTGGCGTTCCTTTAGCAGAACAATCTGAGATTGGACACAATCGCTGGCATCCAGACCTACCATTTTTAACATCTGTGAAGCCAGGGGAAGAAATATTAATTGAAAGTTTAGATTTTTTGGATGCCCAAATTAAGGATACTGATGATATTTCGGATGTTAAAAATGTCGATTTAACCCGTGCCCATCCTCTTACTGGCCCATTTTATGTTGAAGGCGCTGAACCAGGCGACTTGCTAGTGATTGATCTGCTTGATATTCAGCCAATTTCAGATGTCGGGTTCTCTGGAGTGTTTGCTAAAGAAAATGGCGGTGGTTTTCTTGCTGATTACTTCCCTGAAGCCGACAAAGCCATTTGGGACTTAAAAGGTTTATTTGCAACCTCTCGTCATATTCCAGGTGTACGTATCGCGGGCTTAAAGCACCCAGGTTTGATGGGTACGCTACCATCCCATGACTTACTTAAAGAATGGAATCGCCGTGAAGCATTGCTTGTACCTAAGGGACAAGCTAACCCACCTGATCCACGTACTGCTGTACTTCGTGGTGTAAGCGGGACTGAGTTTGACCGTATGGCAGCTGAAGCGGCACGTACTGTGCCACCGCGAGAGCATGGCGGTAATACAGATATTAAGGACCTTGCAGCAGGTAGTCGTATCTACTTCCCTGTTTATCAAAAGGGTGCGGGTTTCTCAATGGGTGACCTCCATTTCTCTCAAGGAGATGGTGAAATCGGTTTCTGCGGTGCGATTGAGATGGATGGGGTTACTCGTGTTGGCTTCGACCTCATTAAAGGTGGTATGGCTAAATATAATATTGACTCGCCAATCTTTGTTCCAAGTAATGTTAAACCAAACTATGATCAATGGTTAACTTTCGAAGGTATTAGCGTTGAAAATGATGTGAACTATTACCTTGATGCCACTGTGGCATATCGCCAAGCATGTTTAAAGGCGATTAAATACTTGGAAAACTTTGGTTTTACTGGTTCACAGGCTTATATGTTATTGACAGCGGCTCCTGTTGAAGGTCGCATCGGTGGTATTGTGGATATCCCAAATTGTGCATGTACTGTGTCATTACCAACCGCTATTTTTGAGCAGGATATATTGCCAAAAGGTGCACTCAACGATGATAAATTTTGGGGGAGAAAGCGTTAATTCCTAAGATTTAAGGATAAAGGAGTACAAAAATGCCGTTATATGATTTTCGCTGTGAACATTGTGAGGGAATTTTTGAGCAGCGCGTACCCATTGCTCGTATTTCAACAGACACTATTGAATGCGATTATTGCCATCAACAGACCTCTGCAAAACCAATGATTACGGGTCATCAACAAATTAATATGAAAACCAAATGGCGCCCCAGCTCAGGCGCCGAGCAACTTGCAGGTCCCTTAGTCGAAGGACCTGGAACTAATAAAAATAGCGCACGCAGTTCAGTTTTACATAATTGCCGCGGCGTGAATTGTTCTTTATGCGATGTCTAATGAAATAGTAATTACTAAGTTCACCGCTAATTATTTTTCTAAATATAAATAAAAACCGTCTGCACGAGCAGGCGGTTTTTAAAATTTTTTATAATTTATCTAATTAAAAAATCTAATATTATTTAAACAATGGTTGTTCGACTTTACTATCTGGATGAAAAAAGAACCTCTACATATAGTTAGGAAGTTCTAGCATCAGAATATCAATGGCTACCCGTAGTTTTAATGGCATATATGGCCTTTGAAGCCATAGTAAAGAAACTTCATATGGGTATTCTAGTTCATCGGGAAATAGGTGAACAAGTGCACCCGATTGAAGACGTGCCTGTACTAACCAACTAGGTAACCAAGCTAATCCAGCTCCAGAGATGGCTGCCTCAGCAATACTATCAAGGTCATCAAATCTGAGTCGATGCAAAGGCATTATCTCTACTGGAGCCTGATCTTTGCGAGGGAATATCCAAGGTCGTACACGTCCCATACGCCGATAGACAACGGCCCAATGGTTGGCAATATCTGCTATAGAATTAGGTATGCCCTTTTGCATAAGATAGTCTGGTGAAGCACAGATAATCATTCTTTGATTAGCAACGTGACGTGCTACGATTCCACCCCAGTTCCCTAAAGAACCAGTTCGAATTGCAAGATCTACTTCATCATCACCAAGATCAATAAAACGGTCACTAAAAGATAAATCTAACTCAAGTTTTGGATAACGATTCGCCAATTTCAAAAGAATGGGGGCAACGCAATGCCTACCAAAGTGTACGGGCATAGAAATACGTAAGCGTCCCATCGGCTCACCAAATTGATTAGCTGCAAGTGCTTCGCCAGCTTCTGCAGCGGTAAGCACAACGAGACACTGCTCGTAATAAGCTTGCCCAAATTCTGTTAAATTCTGACGTCTCGTAGTTCTATTTAGCAATTGAGCGCCAAGGTGTTTTTCTAAAGCACGAATATGTTTACCAACCATAGGACCAGACATCTCAAATATGTTTGCCGCAGCTGCAAACGACCCCACGTCCACCACTTTCACGAAAACAGCCATACTTGTTAGACGATCCATATTAGAAACCATTGGTTATTACTGATATGCAATATTAGATATTTATCACAAATGCTTCTGAAAATAAGATCAATACATTGTAAAAGTTTTTAATCAAAATAAAGGGTGATGAGATGGCACAAGTCGTTCGCTTTCATGAATTGGGTGGCCCAGAGGTACTTCGTATTGAAGAACATGAAGTTCGATTGCCAGAACCAGAAGAAGTCCGGCTCCATGTCAAGGCTATTGGTGTCAATCGAGCCGAAACACTCCTTCGTAAAGGGCAATATATCGAACAAGCAGAGTTGCCTTCTGGCTTAGGTCTTGAGGCTGCAGGCATTGTGGAAGCTATTGGTGAAAATGTTCGAGATATTAAAATCGGAGATGTCGTCAGCGTAATACCCTCCACCTCTATGATTCACTGGCCTACTTATGGTGAGCTTGCTGTCTTCCCTGCCCGACTGATTGTCAAACATCCTCCCTTGCTAAATTGGGAAATGGCTGCTGCTGTTTGGATGCAATACATCACTGCTTACGGTGCACTCATTGATATTGCTAATCTTGAGAAAGGTGATTTCGTTATTATCACCGCAGCCTCAAGCAGCGTAGGACTAGCAGCAATTCAAATTGCCAACCATATCGGAGCTACTTCTATCGCAGTGACAAGAACCGCGGAGAAACGACATGCATTACTCAATGCAGGAGCAACTCATGTCATTAACTTAGAAGAGGGTAATCTTTTAAATCAACTAGTCAGTATTGCTGGAAAAGATAGTATACGAGTTGTTTTTGATCCAGTAGCAGGACCTAATATAGAACCAATAACTGCGGCAATGTCATATGGTGGTATCTTGATAGAGTATGGTGGTTTAAGTTCCAAAGCCTCCCCATTCCCTGTTGGAAATGTTTTGATGAAATCTCTGACTTTAAGAGGGTATCTGATGCATGAAATAACAAATGATCCCATAAGATTGGACAAAGCAAAGAAATTTATTCTTAATGGTCTGATATCTGGTGCTCTAATTCCCATCATTGCAAAAGTTTTCCAATTCAATGAAATAATAGAAGCCCACAAGTTTCTTGAATCGAATGAACAATTTGGGAAAATTGTGGTAACACTCTAAATAATCAGACGAGCTAAACATCCGATATACTAAAATCATAGCTTAAGTTTTTATCAATACTATAGAGAAATTCGGTTAACTCCCCAATCATAGAAAAAAGCTCATTATAAAACCGCCTCTATAGAGTAGAGGCGGTTTTATAATGAGCTTCTATATTCTCCTGCAATAACACTATACCTAGCAGTAAAATTTTCAAAAACATAGGGGAAATATGATAGTTTTTTACAAATGACTATTTAAACAACAGTATTGCATCACCATCTTCACGTTCGCCAGTTTTATCAGAAGGCAGATTTTGAGGGATACCATTAATTGTCATCATTGTTGACCCACCACCATCTAACTTCATTGCGTCCACTGCACCAAGGTATTTCATTAATTGCGCAGTCTCTGGTACAGAAAGCCCTGCACTATAGCGTGGAGCACGCCCATCAACCGTGACAAATAGCAATGTACCATCTTGTGTTTTTCCAACAATAGCGTGTGGATTTCTTCTTAAATACCAGTCATTAATGAAGTAGGAACGGTTTGCATTGTTATAGTGAGATGGAACTCCGATAAGACTCTCATAGCCCCACCCTTCACGTATGATTTGCTTACCTTCAGGGAAAGTACCATTTATGAGTAGTGTTGGGCCACCATTTACTGCATATGTAGTTTCAGTAATAGGAATATCTTTTTGAGTATCTTGATTAATTAAACGAGAATCAAATTTTAAAACTTGCCCTATCTGAATATTTTTTAATACCCAATCTACACTTGCCCCAGTTGCCTGTAGTGTTATATTCCCTTGAGCTAGGTTCATACCACGTGTTTGATTAATTTGTTGAACAATACCTTTTTCATTAAGTAAAACTTCAACACCAGCACCCGAATCTGTTTTAGTACCAAAATCCTCAGTAAAAATAATCATTTCATTTGGATCTGTACAAACAACATCATGAAGAGCAAATGATGTTTCAATATCAAAGGGGTTACCGCAGTTAAAGTTCTTGCCAGGGGTACGGTTTAGACCATCAATACGACGACTCTGTCCTTGAGCGGTGGTAATGGTTAATAATGTAGAAATATTTGTTTCCAAATGTGATGCACGGTTGCCCTTTTTTGTCTCAAAAAACATTGCTGGACGGCCTTCAACACCTTCACTAACAATTTTACCTTTCACAACTGCTAAACCAGCTAAGTCACCTGGTGTTCCCATTGTTTCATTAACAACAAAAAAACCAGCATTGATTGCTGCAAAAGCCCCTAAACGTTTGGATAAGGATGTGGTGGTTTCTTTACCTGGAATAATATCAGTTGCTAAGGCACTTTTAAGTTGACCGGTAAAACTAGGTCGAACAGCAAGTATGTTTATAACCCAAGGACCTGATGTATTTAAACCATCCTCGGCCGTATAGCGTGTTTTTGCCTGTAAAAATCCTTCTTTCTTGAATAAATTAACAATATCATCAGCTTGGTTTGCTGAAGAAAATCTTGAGTCTACACGTACCCAATAACCCATATTTTTTCCAGCTTGTGAATTATTAGGTGGTATCACTTTCTTAGCTGAATAACCTAATTTTTGAATAGCGGCTTCAAATTTTAAAAATTCTTGTTCATCTTTAGCAAAACCTATTTCAGCTTCAAAACCATCTTGTAAAGAGGCATAACCCCGAATAATACGGTATTGTTCAACGCCTTGGACCAAATCTATTTTTTGGCGATTCTCATATAAATTTTTTTCACCTATAGGCAATTGTGTTTCTGGTAATTGCCAATCACGTGTTGTAGATAAATTAGATTCAGATTTTTCATCATTATTACAACCATTTAAAAATAGTGTAATTATAAATATACTGAAAAGAATGCTTTTATTCACAGTTAATATTCCCAAAATAAATAAATTAATAATTATTTATTTCAGCATCATTAAATTAGAGCCTTATTCAAGATGAATTTTTAACTTATTATTTTATATAATCATGCATCCAAGAATAGTCTGTAAATTTCCTATAGAAATGATATAAAATTAGTGTGATTTTGAGGAATACTTAGATTTGTGCTATGCCTATTGAAGAACTAGGATTTATAATTCCTTTAATTATATAAAAATAAATAATAGTTAATTTCTTTTTCTGCTCAAAGGAAACATCCTGAATAGAAGAATATAAAATATCTAAAATTTTTTTATTAAACTTCTCAAAGTATGAAGAAAATTCTTTTTTATAAAGCGGTAACTCAATTATAACTTTATCAACCAGTAATCCATTAAAGCTTTCAGTTGTTGTTAAATTCAAAAAGAAGCCAATAATAGCTTTTATTTTTTCGAAATTTTCAATGGATTCTCCCTGCTCCAAAATGTACTCTAGATCTTGAAAAATTTTTTGATATTCAAGCTCAATACAAGCTTGGATTAAGGCTTGCTTAGTATTAAAATTAGAATAAAAAGTTTGTTTTGCAACCTTTGACTCTTGAATGATTCTATCCACACCAACAGTATTGAAACTATACTTTCTAAATAAATCATAACTTGTAGTCAGTATTTCATTGTATTTCTGACCCTTTCCCATATTCTATCCCCTCAGTTCAACAAATTAAAAAATAAAAAGAGTTGTTTAGATAAACCAATTTCTCCTAAAAAAATGAAAGCGATACTCTAGCTCTACATAACGAATAAAAGGGCCAATATCAAATTTTGTACTTAAATAAATTAGGTTATCTCCAGTGCTAGCTTCATTACTTAGTTTCGCATAAGAAAGTGAAGCTACTATGAACCGATTTGGTGTCATATCCTCCCCTAATTAAGTTCTGTCCAAAATTTGAGTTTTCATTCAACTGATTCAAGTGTACATATGTGACACTAGCCCCAATATAGAGATGGAATTTGTTCATCTCCTCTTTATAAAATTTATTATAACTCACTATAATTGATAAAACTGTGATAAACATCAAAATAATTTTAACAAAATCTTAATAAAGTGGAAGTATTCTCTATACAGAACCGTCTACATAGAAATAATTCAGATGGAAAATATGACTAATAAAATCACCCATTGAATGTAACAAAGTATATACACCAATCTATCCACAATACAAATAGTGATAGTCATCGCTACTTCGTAACAACACACCTATTCCAATTCTAATGTTCATGAAATCTTTGCATTTAGAGACTAAGTAATTGAATAAAAAATATATTATATTATTGGGCTTACTTGGACTTATGCAAGGAACAGCATTCTTATTTATTAAGATTGCTGTTACCTTTTTAAATCCTTTTACAATTGTATTCCTTAGAGTAAGTTTAGCTTTACCATTTTTACTCTTATTTGGTATCTATAAATATAAGAATTTTATTTATATCGTAAAACCTAAGCTTAAGCTATTAGTATTATTGAGTTTTACCTCAATAATTATTCCTTTTTCTTTGATTTCTTGGGCAGGAAAATTTATACCTAGTGGCGTTTCGGCTATCTATATGGCATTAATTCCTATCTTTGTTACAATCTTCGAAGTTAAATTTAGAAAAAATTTTACTTTTTCTAAATCTGGTTATTTAGGACTTTTCATAGGACTTATAGGAGTCGTATCTCTATTTTTTAATGACTTTTTAGTAAATCTAGGTTCTGGATTAATAGGTCATATTTTATGCTTTTTATCTGCTATTTTTTATGCTTTTTCTGTTTATAAAACAAAAATTTTATCTGATATACCGCCTGCATTAATTGGATTATCTATTCTCACATTATCATCCTTTTTTTTATTACCATTAATTTTATTTTTTTTACCGTCAAGTATTTCTGCCTCAAAATTCGAATGGTTTTCTATCTTAGGGTTAGCAACTATATCAACAGCAGGCGCATTAATTCTTATGTATTACTTGATTGATAAAGTAGGGACTGTTTTTACATCAATAACAAATTACTTAGTACCATTATTTGGTCTACTGCTGGGTTACCTATTTCTTAATGAGAAATTAACTCCCATGTTAATACCAGCCATTTCCTTCATTTTATTAAGTTTATATTTAGTTTCAAATGGTAAGGTTATTTCTCACCCTAAATAAGAAGAAGACGAGAGATAAAGAGTCCTAAGGCTCCCTAATTTAACGCCCTGACACTCTGTGCGGGGTTCTTTTTTAATGATGCTATATTTGAATACAAGCATCATCTGCGTCTGATGGTTTTATTCACACTATTGTACAACTCATCAACTACATTCAATCTTTCATCGTTTTAGATTTGGTTGGTAATAGATAAATTGATTTTCTATTTCTGCTACAAGCTTACTGTTATTTTCTATCATCTTAACAATACTGCTATGCATAAATATCAACAGTGTAATTGTAGGGCCTTAATCATATATATTTTTTTCTTTGAAAAATTATGTTTAATTTTTTAATTATCATATGAGTCACCCTTCTGATAGAAGTAAACACTTCATAGATAATCACATATGAATTGTTTAAAAATTCATTTAATACGATATTGAAATGTATTTTTAACATTGGGCACGCTGGTAGGTTTGCCATCTACCAATCTAGGTTGATATTTAAAATTTAGTGCAGCTTGAATCGAAGGGCGAACAAACATGGGGTGACAATCCCCTTGTGCTTTAGGGTTTTCAACTTTCCCTTTTTCATTCACAACATACACCACAGTACAATCTCCTTCGAGCTTACGATCCAAAGCTTGGTCAGGATATGCAGGTGCTTTTTTTGAGGCAGGTTGATAATTTTTAACATCAAATGACTCTTGTTGGCTAGGTTGTACTTCCGGCTCTGTTGGCTTTGCTGTACTCATTTGAGTTATCAATTCTTGCTTAGGTTGAGTGTCCGCCATTTTCTCAGTTTCTACAATGGTACTTTTTTTCTTTTCCATCGTGAACTGCTGCGCTTGTTTGGCCGCTACTGGTACGGCTTTTTCACTACGTGAGTTCGCAACTTTCTGAGTGATTTTATGCTGAAGTTGGCTGGGCTGCTCAACTTGTTTTTTCTGAATAGGCTTGTCTGGAACTTTTTTTTCAACGATCGGCGTAGGGACTTTGGGTTCTGGTCGTTCTTTAATTGGCGGCGGTATTTGAATAAATTGCAACTGAATTGTTTTGGGCTTAGGCTCTACAAGAATTTCTTGCATTTCAACCGAGCATAGCCATCCAATTACGCCAATATGCAACACAGCCGTGACCAACAAAGCTAAACCGTGATCACGAAACCTTATTCTAAATACTGCGATACTCATGATTAGGGTTCCTCCGTCACCAAGCCCAAGTTACTTACACCACTTTTTTGCAAAGTTGCAATGGCTTGTGCAACCAGTTGATAGTCAGCATCTTTATCTGCACGTATATAAAACTGTAGGCTTTTATCTTTTTGAATAATAGGAACTAACTTCTGTTGCATACTCGCTAAATCGATCGCCTGATCCGTCACTTTTTCAGTATTCACTTCTGAACCAATATTCCAGTAATACTGACCGTTAGCCTGAATGGATAAAGTTACAATACGCTGCTGCTGTGACGCGGGCATGACATTCGCATTTACTTTAGGTAAATCAATTTGAATACCTTGTGTCAACATCGGTGCGGTCACCATAAAAATCACTAAAAGCACCAACATGACATCAATATAGGGAACTACATTCATTTCTGCATTGAGCTTTCTTTTTTGAGAACGCTTAATCATATTTTGCTCCCTACCGTGAAGCTCGCTCAGTGTGTCCCAGCAACCGATAAATACGTGTTTGCAACTCATTGGCAAAACCATAGTAACGATTAGAAAGTTTGTCAGCACGAGCAGAGAAACGGTTATAAGCCACCACCGCAGGAATGGCAGCAAATAAACCAATTGCAGTTGCAATCAGTGCCTCTGCAATACCAGGTGCCACCGTATTTACTGTCGCTTGCTCAACACCTGATAGCCCTATAAAGGCATTCATAATCCCCCATACTGTCCCAAATAAACCAATATAGGGGCTGACTGAACCCACTGTGGCAAGGAAAGTAAGATTCTGTTGAAGCTTTTCTTCTTCTTCACTAATACTACTGAGCAAACGACGCTCTATACCATCAATTACATCAGCTACGGCGAGTTGCTCATCTGTCATGAGTTGATGATATTCATCGACTCCCTGTTGAAAGATAGTCACTACTCCTTTTTGCTGTTCAGGCTGTCGATATTCCTGCTGCAAAAGACTTAAATCTTTTTGCTGCCTAAAACTCTTTAAGAAATTGTTCCAAAGCTGTTCTTGCCCACGTAGTAAAAGGCCATGACGCACAATTAAATACCAACTAATGGCTGACAATAAAACTAAAATCAACATCACCACTTTTACCAACAGACTAGCATTACTAATCAACATCCAAACTGACATTTGATCCATTGTTGTTTGCATGACGTACTCCAATTTCTTTTAATTGCTGCACCGTGAAGCACATATTTTTTAAGCTGTTATCGAGAGATAACAGCCATGTACTGAAACAAGGTTTAATCTAAATGTAGAGCCTGCGCGATTTTTTCCCATGGCACATACTTAAAGTTTTGGTTGCCCTCAGGCATACGCTTACGCCCATCTTGAACAACCAATATGCCGTGCTTCCATTTACCGCCAAAATTTTTAGAACTAACATCAAGGCCATCTGTTTCCGACACAGCATCAATCCCTTTTTCAGTATTAATGCCTACACGAAATACACCTCGAACCTTATAAGGTGCTGCTGCATCAAGTACTACGAAGCTGTCATTGCCCTGACTTGAAACCACCAAATAACTTTTGTCTTTGCCATGATAAAGTCCCATACCTTCTATATCTGCATGCATCACATCTCCAACAGCAATCACTTGTTGCATTGGAAGCTGTGTTTTCGGACTCAGATCTTTCACCCATACGGCGGCCCCTTCTTCACCCAAAAATATACGATCCGTAGCATCATCTACCACACAGCCTTCAGGTTGTGTTTTGACTGAAAAACGTTGAATTTCCTGGGCCTGTAATTTCTGGTGTGCTGCTGTAATATGATATTGAATGAAGGTGCCATTTTTATCGTTTGGAATGGCATAGATTTCACCTTGAGTATCTCGATACATACAAATGCCATAAATTTCATCTAAAGTGGTTGGCAGCTCTCCAAGCGTAGAGACCTTGCCAGTTTTAGGCTCAATGGCAAAGACATGTAGACTGTTATGATCTCGGTTAGATGCTACAGCCAGATCAACCACTTGATTTCCCCATTTAAAACCAGTGCGGACATCAACATTATTGAGACGTCCAACAGGCAAATACTGAACTGCCTTACCTTGCAAATCGCTGACCTGCAAGCCGCTTTGTTTGTCGGTCGCTAAGATGCGTGATTGGTCAGGCTGTGTAGTGTTATGCCAAATTGCTGGATCGTCGGCTGCATCACCTGTACTTGGAACACCTTCTGTCTCCACTTCGGCAGGAATAGTAATGATATTTTCTGTCTTTGAACCGACTTGTGTTTGCCATGCTACTTGTGCCGTTTTAATGGTTTTATCATCTAAAATCAGCAAAGATTTATCAGTTAAATTTCCACGAATACTCAGACTTTTCGCTTCGTTTAAACTATCAAATTGTAAGGGTTCTAAGGCTGTCCAATGCTTGCCTTGTTTTTTATAACGGTAAAGCAGAGGTTTTTCTTCATCAATTACGGCAACTTGGTCATCAACTATCGCTATTGCAGACGGTATACCTTGAATAGAACCAAAAGGTTGTACAAGATCAACAGCTCCACGCGTCATGTCAGCTTCAGAATGCGCTGGATAAACCCAGACACCAATGTTCTCCTCATTAATTAACAGCTCTGCGGTTGCATCATTGACTTTACATATATTACTTGTCGGAGGAAAACTTAAGCCCCGCACCAACTTCGGTTGAGCTATAGCCTTCTCATGATTAGCCACCAACCATTGTTCACCAATCCCTTCTTCACCTACTAAAAAGGCAAAGCTTAGCCCTTGCGAATCAGTATAGAGGCAAACATCTTCTGACTTAAACGAACGTTTTGGAATAAATATAGGTTTTTCCCAAACTTTACTTTTTAAGTTCATGCTCATCAGTTGAATTTGCTGTTGTTGCAAATTCGATGCAGCAATCAATAGACGTTCAGCACCTATACGATAATCAAAACGTCCAAATTGACCCTGAATTTGATGCACTACATTTTGTTTATCATCTAAAAATTGTAGTCCCTTATTTTTACTACTCAATAAGGTATCCACTTGAGGCCATGCACTTAAATTCAGCCATTGCACATCTTCAGTTTTGGCATCCTGAATATCAATTTCTTGAAGGTGAATTTTAGCTGCCATAGGTTGGTCAACCTGTGTCACTGGCAGATGACTGCTTTGTGCAGGTTGAAGAACCCTGTGTTGGCTACACGCCGTCAGTAGAAATAAACAACTCGTCAAAGCTGTTAGTCTAAAAGTTAAAAAATTCATAGAAATACTCAAATTTGGTAAAATTCTTCAGTTTTCCCCCGCAGAGGAAAACCAAGTACTAAAATTCAATTCGACTTAAAAGTGTGTGTAGGTCAGAGCCAATTTATAAGCAGGGCCATATTCTTCGTATTGGGCGTTATAGGCTTTAGTGCCTGCATAGTTGTAGTAGTGCTCGCCGGTGATGTTTTGCACATCAAATTTTAATTGTAAGTTTTTTGATAAATTCACATGACTACTAAAATCGAGAAACACTTGGTCATCGGTATAAATATCTTTTTCGGGCGTATCAATATTGCTTAGCTCATATAGGTAGCTCGATTTATAGTTTGCAGACAGACGCGCACCAAAGCGTTCATTTTCCCAGCCAATCATTGCATTACCTACAACATCTGATTGATTTGGCAAATGAATATGACGGCTCAGCAGCTCACCATCTTGCATCGAATCAATATCTGCTTCTGACTTACTAAATGTTGTATTAAAACCGAGTAGCAACCCATTCCATGGCGCAGCGAGATGATCAAACTTTTGTGAATACGCAAATTCCATCCCATATAACTTGGCACGATTACCATTTTTATAAGTAATCGCTTCATCAAAGTCAGCCCACTGCCCTGTTCCTGCAATATTGGCATTATAAATAAATTGATCGATATCTTTATAAAATGCATAGAAGCCGATCATACTGGCTTTGCCAAAATACTTTTCGACCCCTAAGTCAAAGTTCGAAGATTCCAAAGGTTTAAGCATTGGGTTGCCAAATTCTGCTTCATCGCCATCAATGTATACACCGGGTGCACTTTGGGCAAAGTTTGGACGAATAACACTATTTGTCCATGCTGCTCGAAGATAGGCGTTGTCAGCTAGTTGATAACGAAAATGTAGACTTGGTAACCAATGATCATAATCGTTTTCATATTTGGTTCCCGTAATTACATCATCATTAAACTCAAAACCTTGTGCTTCGAATTGGGTGTTTTCATAACGCAACCCCGCAATTACACGCAACCGATCGAAATCAATGGTATTCATGAAATAAGCTGCTTGAATATCTTCGTTCGACTTAAAATCGTTAATGATTGAACTGTCAGCAACTGCATAATCGTTTGGATTTAATCCGCTGATTTTATTATTGATTGCGCTTTCATTAATGGTTGGACCAAATTGACCGAGTTCATAATGACTATTTCCATTAAAGTCTGAACTTGAGGTACTTAAATCTTCATATTCCCATTCATCAGTATTGTTAGTTTTTTCACGTTGACTAATTTTGCCGCCAAACTTAAAAGATGCAGCATAGTTGCCCCACATATAGTCTTTAAGAAAATCTAATTTTCCATTGTATTCTTTATCGGTGGTTTTAGATTTTTCCCAAGACACTGAGTCCAACTCGTAATTTGCAGCGTCATAAAAGTCTTGATCTGCCATAATGACGGGCTTCTTCGTGCTGTTAAAACCAACACTCCTAAAGTCACCTTTGTATTTTGCACCAGAAATTCCACCCGGATTTTCTTCCGATGCTTCGCTATAGCCTAGTTGACCTTCTACAGTCCAGCTGCCAAAACCTTGCTTACCACCCAAAACAAAGGACTGAATTTCTTGTGTTTCCACACGGCTTTTTAAAGAGCGTGTAGCTTCTGCATCACCCCATTGTCCTGCAAATTGTGGATCAGAAAACTCAACCGCAGCTTCTTGTCTAGATTCAGTGTCTTTAAATCGGCTATATAAAGTTCTTAAATAGTATTCGCCTGTGTCATTAGGGCGATAATCTAAATTTAGACCCACCCCAATACGTTCACGTTCGATATCATATTGGCGCATTGCAGTTTCTTCGAGTGCATTGCCATCCCAAGCACCGCCTGTTTCAACATTATCTGAACCAAATTTTCGATTTTGGTAACTCAGTGCCAATGCAACTCCAAGGTTGTCTTGACCTTCACCCACACTAAAACGCTTACTTATTGCACCTGATGCTTTGGGGCTATATTTTTCACGTTTTTCATCATAACTACCCTCAATGGTTCCTGTATAAAATAATCCATCATGATCAAAAGCGGATAGGCTCTCGACTTGTACCGTTCCCCCTAATGAGTTGGCATCCATATCGGGTGTAAGAGTTTTCACTACAGTTAATGATTGCACTAACTCTGAAGGTAAAACATCGAGCGCTACCGCACGGCGGTCACTTTCAGGCGCAGGAACTAAGGTACCATTGATCGTCACTGAATTTAAATCGGGGCCTAGACCACGAATGGAAACAAAGCGGCCTTCGCCTTGGTCACGCTCTGTAGAAACACCCGGTATACGTTGCAATGCTTCTGCGGCATTATCATCAGGTAATTGACCGATCCCATCCGCATGCACCACACTACTAATTTGGTCAGCACGTTTTTGTTCTCTGAGTGCGTTATCCATACTGGCAGCTTGCCCAATAACTTGTACATATTCCACAGTATTATCTTGAGCATGCAGATCCATCATGCTCAACATCGAAAGAACCAAAGTACTGAGCTGAAAGCTTGCCCTCTTATGTTTCATTAAATGGTTATGACTATTTCGCATTGTGTGATTCCCCCTCAAGCCAAAGTGGCATGGTTTGAACGCACAATAGAAATTGAATATGAATCTCACATGACACTCATTTTTTATCTTTCCTATTTCAACCGTTTTTCACTATTTTTCAGAAAAAAATGAGCTGATTTGATCCGCCCATCACAAATATTTAGTATTTTTAAACACTGATCTGACATGAAAAGATATGAGTTTCATCGCGTTAAAAATCAAAAGATGGAAAATAGTCTGATCTATTTTGACTCTACCATTTGCCATCAAACTGTCATTTAAACCTGTTTAGCTTGAGCCAAAATAATTCATCTTAAAATGCTATGCCTAAATATCTCGCTTGTTACCGCTGGGCTTTATTGCTTTTAGGTGCGGCCTGTGGCCTATCTCTATGGCTATTCATCCAGCTTGGAAATATCAAGTCATTTCCAGAATGGAACTGGGTTGATATTTTAGGAGAAGGCGGTGCAACCGTTTTTATTGGCATCTGGATTTTCTTTCTTATTAAAAGCCGACCATTAGGACGCGTTACCAATTACATTTTTTACGGTCTATGTTTTACTTTTTTCCACATGTGGATGGATTCTTTAGATGAATTTATTCGTCTACCTAAGGATATTGCTTGGGATGCATGGTTAGAGTCTATTCCTTTCCCTATCGGACTTTATCTGCTTACGATGGGAATTTATTTTTGGCATCAAGAAGAGCTTGCCATTTCCAAACATATGCAAAAACGCGAACGTATTTATCGCGATCACCGTTTATTTGATGCTCTCACACCTTTAGCAGATGCACACTATTTTAAAGCTCAGCTTAAATCTGCAATGGAACAAAAAACAGATGAAATGGAGAACATGTCCGTTGTTCTACTCGACATGCATAACTTTAATCAGGTCAATCAAATGTACAGCTTTGATGAAGGCACGTCTGTGTTACAGCACATTTCCCAATTAATCAGTCTAAATTTACGTCCAAACGATCTCCTTTGTCGCTTTGCAGGAGATCGTTTCATTATGCTTTTGCCAAAAACCAACGTACAACAAGCCGAAAAAATTGCTTTACAGCTTGAACGCATGATTATGATCAGTGCGTATTATCACCGTGATTTGTCTGTACAAATTCCTTTAAAAGCCATAACCGCTTACTGTTCAGTGGGACAATATGAAACCACACAACAATTATTAAGTGCTTTAAATCAACAGTTAATTCACCTAAAGCAGCAGTCTTCAACTAAACGGGTCACTGTATGAGTTTTGAATGCGACTACAACTATATTCCTGCACATCATCAATTATCTATTTTAATTGATCTGTCAGCGAGCCATGAAGTCGATCATCACGTTTTGCTCAGAGGCAGTGGCATTTTTTTAGAAGACATTTTGTCAGGGCAAAAACTGATTAGCCAGCAGCAGCTACAACAAGTTTTAAGAAATGCTGAGCTATGTTTTCGCAATCAAGATATCAGCTTTTTATTTGGCCAACGCAGTTTAACGACGCCTTTTAACGATGCAATTAAATCTATGCTCTATGCATCTACTTTAAATGAAGCCTTGAACCGATATTTAATCTTTTTTGCCTCGGTTTCACCATGGTTATATCCACGGGTTATTTATAATCAAAATCAAATCCATATTTATTGGCTAGATGAAAACAAATTTGAAAATCGCTTTTTAATTGAAAGTGCAATGAGTTCGCTACAAGCTTTTAGCCGTCAACTCTACCAAGCTAAGTTACCTTGGAAATATGAATTCAACTTTTCTGAGCCTGATTATATTGAACAATATTGGACACATTTAGGGAATGATTTAGAATTTAATCGCCCAATGAATATGATGAGCTTACCGTGTGATTTCATACACAAACAACTTCCTAATGCCTCCTCGACCCTTGCAGCCATTTGCCATCAACATGCACTTCAACAAACTACGTCTCAAAACATTCAGCAAAGCTTTTTGCTCCGTTTATATCAATATCTAATGCAGAATATTCAAAATAATATTCAGCTTGAACAAACCGCAGAATACTTTCAAATGAGTTCTGCCAGTTTAAAAAGAAAACTAAAAAAACATCAGACTCACTTTCAAGCACAACTCGATCAAAGTCGTTTGCATACAGCCATTATTCTATATCGCGTACATGGTTTTAAAACTGAACAAATTTCTCAATATTTGAAAATTAATGATGCTACCAATTTTCGACGCGCTTTTAAGCGTTGGAGCGGCTTAACCGTACAATCAGCTCAGTCTTAATTTTATCAAAAAAGGAAAAATAAGCTGTTTTTATATGTTAATTACGTTTAAATTTCACCCCTCTTATTTTCCAACTAGCTCAGGTTATAATAATGGACTCCCAAAATATTGTTGATCTATTATGAACGCCTCCAATGACCCTTTACACGGCAAAAAACTTGCTGACATTTTGGATGAATTATTGGATTACTACGGTGGATTTGAAGGCTTAAGTCGTAAAATTGAAATTAGATGTTTTTGCATAGATCCAAGTGTTAAATCATCATTACGATTCTTACGTACCACACCATGGGCACGTGAAAAAGTAGAAAACTTATATTTGTATGTCTTACGCCAAAAAGCCAAACAGAAATCATAGCTATCAAAACTCTAGCCTCAGCATTTTAATTAGTGGTGGATTGCCACCACTCTTCTAGACAAAGTTAGTCTACTCTTAAGACTTTTTAGTAGGAAAATATGTATTCATAGCTTCCTAACAATTAAGCCCTATAAGTTGAATATTTAAACAATTCATTTAAGAAACATCTACACGCTTTTCATAAATTTTATTTTACTTTTACTATAAATCCCTAAGTTCAAGTGATCACACATGACTAAAAGAACAATAAATATTTATGGAGCCAGACAAAATAACCTTAAAAATATTTCATTAAAAATCCCAAAACATGAAATTGTTGTCTTTACTGGTGTCTCTGGCTCAGGTAAATCTTCTTTAGTTTTTGAAACCATTGGCGCAGAAGCTCAAAGACAAATTAATGAAACTCAAGATAGTTTTGTCCGCAATCGTTTACAGCATTTTGGCGTGGCTGACGTTGATAAAATTGAGAATTTAAATGTACCTGTCATTATTAATCAAAAACGTTTAACGGGTAACATTCGCTCAACCGTTGCAACAATTACAGATATTTACGCCAATCTTCGCTTATTATTTTCACGTATGGGTGAACCATTTGTTGGATATTCGAATGTTTTTTCTTTTAATCATCCTAATGGCATGTGTCCACAATGCGAAGGTATTGGTTTAGAGCAAACAATTGATATTAATAAAATATTAGATTTAGATAAATCCTTAAATGAAGAAGGTGCTATCAATTTTCCTACCTATCAACCTACAGCATGGCGTTGGACTCGATATGCAGATTCAGGTTATTTCAATTTAGATAAAAAGTTAAAAGATTATAGTGAAAAAGAATGGGACTTGTTGTTGTATGCTCCTCAACACAAACCTTTGAATCCAACAAGTAAATGGAGAAAAACTGCACTTTACGAAGGATTAGTGACCAGATTTGAACGTAACTTTTTAAAAGGAGAAACGCGGGAAAGAAATCGTTACGGGAATAAGCTTGAGCAAATTATTACAACCAAAGAATGTTCTTTATGCAAAGGCCAACGGCTTAATCAAAAATCTTTATCTTGTAAGATTAATGGAAAAAATATTGCGGAATGTACAGCTCTATCTGTATCAATGCTTTTAGAGTTTATAGAGTCCATAAAAAGTGAGAAATTTGAAACCGTTTTACATGAACTCATTAATAAACTGAGTAACTTAAACTTAGTTGGTCTCAGTTATTTAAACCTTAATCGTGTGAGCAATACATTATCGGGCGGTGAATCACAACGAATCAAAATGGTTAAACATTTGGGTAATAGTCTAGTTGATCTGCTCTACATTTTTGATGAGCCAAGTATTGGGCTGCATCCAAAAGATTTAGATAATATTATTAAAATCATTCAAAAGATTAGAGATAAAGGAAATAGTGTTTTACTGGTTGAACATGACCCTGATCTTATTAGAACAGCTGATCATGTCATTGATATGGGTCCTCTTTCTGGTGTCAATGGTGGTCAAATTATTTACCAAGGAACTTTCGAAGAATTAAAGAACTCATCAGGTTTAACAGGCCAGTTTTTTAAAAGACCAAATACCTATAAGAAAACACCCCGTATGAGTAATGAATGGATTTCGATTAAAAATGCTCATTTATTCAATCTAAAAAATATTGATGTCGATATTCCTAAAAATTGTCTAAGCGTTATTACAGGTGTTGCAGGCTCTGGAAAAAGTACGTTAATCAGTAAAGTCTTACCGCAACAATATCCTGAAACAAAAGTGATTGATCAATCTGCAATTACTGCAAGCATTCGGTCAAATTTACTGACCTATCTAGACCTTCTTGATCCGATTCGCCAACTATTTGCAAAAGCAAATAAAGTGAGTGCTAAGCTCTTTAGTTTTAACAGCGAAGGTGCTTGTCCTCAATGTAAAGGATCAGGTATAGAGAAAATTGAACTCGCATTTTTAGATGATGTCGAAATGACATGTGACCTTTGTCACGGCTCAGGATACGCCCCAGAGGTGTTAAAGTATCACTATAAAGATAAAAACATTGCTGAAATCTTAAAAATGACTGTTACAGAAGCCGGCCACTTTTTTGAAGATCGTAATTTACAACAGCAATTTAATTCATTGGTAAGCTTAGGGTTAGACTATATTGCAATCGGCCAACGCTTAAATACTTTCTCTGGTGGCGAGCGCCAAAGATTAAAACTCTCAAAAGAGCTCAATGAAACAGATAATATTTTTGTATTAGATGAGCCGAGTACAGGCTTACACCCTTCTGATACTGAAAAATTGATTAGTTTATTAAATAGCTTAGTTGAAAAAGGCAATACGATCATCGTTATCGAACATAACCTAGACATTATTAGCCAAGCAGATTGGATTATTGATATTGGTCCATTAGCTGGTGACAAAGGTGGTGAATTGGTGTTCTCTGGAACTGTTACTAGTTTGCTCTCCGCAGAAAAATCATTCACAGGCCACTATTTGAAAAAATATCTAGAGCTGTAAAGATTTGATTAACTAGCTTGGCACAACAGTGAATCAGATTTTGCTTGAAGCAGAGCGGCATGTATCAAGGAATAAATAAATGGAGTAATTAAAATCAACCGCTCCATTTAAAAATTAAAACCGATATCCAAATTTTAGACCATAGGCGATTGCATGATTGTCTTTAAAATCTGCCTGTTCTGCGAATGGTTTAATTCCTTCTATTGGCAAGTAATAAGTTCCATCTTCGGTTTTTGTATCACCTAACCAATAATATTTTATACCACCAGCTATAAAGTAGTTTTTAGCAGGGTTAAATTGGACACCTAAACCAAGCGACCATGAACCTTTGATTGGTCCCATTGTTGATGCAGGATCACCCGTACCAGAATCCCAACTTACATCTGTTGAAGCACCCCATTTTTCTGTAAATTGATGTGCGAGACCGACAGTCGCACTATATTGATCGTTCTGATAAGAATCGAGCTTAAAGCCTTGGGTATAAGCTCCACCAGTTGCCTCTTTCATAATAATTTCAGATAGAGCGCCATATTGCGGAGGGCGTGTTTCAAACTCTTTCCAATTCACCCATCTTAAATTCATATAAACAAGTGATTGTTCAGAAATACCTGTTTGAAAATCAATATTTAATGATGCTGGAGTCTCTAATTGGGTTTTCTCATTTTCAACGAGTTTTAGTGGTTCACCATAAATATCTTCATCTACTTGAAATTTATATTTGATTTTGGACCGATAGGTTACCGCTGCTTTTAAGGCAAGATCAGGTAATTGATAACTTCCTCCTAACAACCAACCGACTTCGCCTTCTTGTTTAAACTTAGCATTATAGCCATTAAAAGCCTGAGTATAGGCATTGCCCCGAAGACCTAGGTTTGCTTTTACGGTTTGATAAACTGGTCCACCGTAAATCTGAAAATGCTCAACTGGTGAATAACCCACAATCATACTTAAATTTTGAGTATCGGCTTTTACGAATGTACCTTGATGGCTAACGTCATTATCAAAATAACTATTATTAGAACGTGCCGGATATTTAATGTCAGCACTAAAAGGCTGATCGTATAACACACCAAAACTTAAACGATCTGTAAGTTGTAACTTTAGAGCAGCTGTATAGAACTGCGTACTTTCTGCAATATCGCCTGTATCACGACTTTGATGATCTCGTACAAGATCGGCTCTATCGTTGACTATGCCAGAAACAGATGAATCGACTGCAAATAAATTCGCTTCTGCATAATTACCGTTTTCTAGAAATGGCAAGATAGATTGGCCTGATTGTTCCAAGGCTGAAGCGTGACTAATGTTACTCACAAATACGCCAAGCATTCCTATTAAAATCGGATTTGTCCTATTAGTTGGCATTCCATTCATACCTATATCCTTTTTCGTTGTTATTTCCCAAAATCCTTAGGATAGTTTTTTATGTTTAGAGCCATATTTCACAACATGGCTCTAAAATTCTTTAAATCTATTTTCGTAATAAACCCAAACCGAAAAGACTTAGCCATACGACCTGCACTGGTAATAAAAACAGTTCAAGAAGTAAGGCTACTTTAGGAAAGCCTGAGAAAAGAAGTGCAGCAAATCCAACATATCCCAACCCAACCAAAACCAATGGGAAACCTAAAGCAGATTTGTTTTTTCTCAGAAGTAGTCCGTTAACTATTGCCCAGAAACCGATTGTCGGTCCTTCCATTGGCCATAAGCCATTTTGAGAGCCTTGCGAAATGGTAGCCCAAACAGTGCCCGCTGCCTGTTTAGCCATTTCATTTCCAGACATATATGTTTCAGCAAGTGGTCCTAATACAGAGGCCTGTAAAACAGCCCCTGCTATACCTAACATGGTTGAAATGACAAGGAATAAAATAGCGATATCGGACAACAACCCTCCCGAAGAGCGCAACTTTCTCCACAGATATACGCCCACAGCCAGAAACGGAAGATAAAAACCAAAACAATCAGAAATCATTGAAGTTCTGAAAAGTGCTTGGTCTTTTGCCGACAAAGTTAATGCAAATTCAGGTTTAAATATTTGATGCAAATCAAAACCTGTAACTGCAAGAAAACAAAGTAAGCAAGTTGCAGCCATTACCGTACCGATTAGTGCAACCCACGCTGTAAATACGTGTCCATCATCATATTGTTTAATCGAGTCCAAGGCGTCTTCTCCTAGAAAGTGCTGATACTCGTTCGTATTCGAAATAAGTACGTAGCGCAGCGATGAGACCCGGAATTAATGGGAAACGTTTAAATTTAGCGTGTCCTTTTTCTCCATTGGCAACAAACCAATGCTCGGTAAGCTCCGTTTTACGTTGCAATGCAAGATCAGCTAAAATTCGGCCATAATTTTGTGACATCATTACGCCCGCACCACTGTATCCATAGGCATAAGAAATACGACCATTATGAAGTGTGCCCACTTGAGACCTTACGTCAAAAGGAATAGAACAAGCGCCACTCCAACGTTGAGCAATTTTTAATTTCTGAAATGCAGGAAATACCTTTTTATACATTCGCTCAGCGGCATCATAAAACTGCACTTTCTGAGCTTCGTCCATAGAACGCCCTTCACCCACGTAGATATCACATAGGTTAAATTGCAATCTTCCATCTACAGTCGTTCTACAGGTTGGAGGACAATAAGTTGTTTTGTCATAAAACTGACCACGATGTTTCCAACCAAGCGCTTTCCAATCTTCATCAGTTAAAGGTTCAGTAATTAACTGATACACAAACATTGGAAGTTGTGCGCGTTTAAGCCCCAATTCTGGTTGTAGTAAATGGGTAAAACCATTTGTTCCCAATACAATATGTTTGGCTCTAACCTCACCTTCTGGGGTTTTGAGAATAAAGAACTTTTCCTTATCTTCTATATCTAGTACTGGTGTTTGCTCAAAAATTTGTGCGCCCGCAGCTTCAGCTATTCGCTTGAGTTCTCGAGAATGCTTTACAGGGTTGACTTGTCCAGAATGTGGCATTCGGCAACCACCAGAAAATGCATCACTATTTAGCGCTTGGCTGACTGTAGCTCGATCCATATACACACTGTCTTTTGAGCGAGGTTGATCGTGCCAGTATTGAGTAAATTGCTCTAATCTTTTTTCATGGCCGCGAAGTGTAGTAAATGTCACACCGGGCATTTCAAAATCGCTATCCATATTTTCGCGTTTGATTAGGTCCTGCACATAGTCCAGACCATTCCATGCGAAATTTTGAAGCTCAGTTAATCTTTCTTTTCCATAAAGTACTTTTGCAGTGGTGGGGTCAAGTACTGGAACTGGCACAACCCAACCAGATGTACGGCCTGAGGCACCAAATGCCACACATTCGCCTTCAAGAACAGCCACTGATGCAGCAGAGTCGGCTTTTTTTATGTGATAGGCGGTAGATAATCCAGTAAACCCTCCTCCAATAATCACCACATCTACATCGATGCTACCTTTAAGAGGTGGTGAAGGAATGTATTCGCCTGAGTGGGCTAACCAGAATGACTTATTTGCATGTGGAATATTATTCATCTAATGCTCCTTCCTTTGATATTTGATATTGCTCAGTCCACGTACCCATACTTTCGCCTATTCATTTTTTTTCAAAAAAAAGGCTTATCGCAAACTCAAGACATAATTTCTTCCCTGAAAAAATGTTGAGTGCTTTATCGCAATGCGTACGAAATCGTAGAGCTGAATATATATTGCTCCAACAATTACACAGTGTCAATGACACTGTGTAATTAAACATAGAAATTTAGCTTCTGATAAGAATGTTTAGAAAAAAG
>NZ_JADWOM010000019.1:0-85321 GCF_016106645.1 Acinetobacter sp. ACIN00229 | reverse complement strand
GCAGGTGGTACGCTTACTGGCTTGACCACAGCAGATGGTGGTGTGACCTGGACAGCGACCTTCACTCAAGATGGCAGTGCAACAGCACCGAGCATCAGTGTGGCGGATAACACTTATACTGACCTTGCAGGTAACTTGGGTACTGGCGCTAACCTTGCTGGCTTGACTTCAGATGTGGTAGCACCGACGCTTGCGATCAGTGCAACAGACCTGAATCTGGCTCTTGGTGAAAGCACCACAGTGACCTTCACATTCAGTGAAGCAGTAACTGGCTTTGATGCAACAGATGTAACCTTGGCAGGTGGTACGCTTACTGGCTTGACCACAGCAGATGGTGGTGTGACCTGGACAGCAACCTTCACTCAAGATGGCAGTGCAACAGCACCGAGCATCAGTGTTGCAAATAACACCTATACAGACCTTGCAGGTAACTTGGGTACTGGCGCTAACCTTGCTGGTCTTGTTCTTGTGCCAACAATTACTGCACATGACAATGTAGATAGTGTAGCAATTGATATTGTTCCATTAACTACAACGGGTATTAATGCTGGTTCTGCAACCTATCTAGCATTGATAGGCGTAACTGAAGGTCTCAACGTATCGCTTCTAGGTACCCCGAGTGTGAGCTTCAGTATTGCTGCTGGACATACTTCAGACGCAACGATTAGCTATGGCGCTTTACTAAGTTTGTCTTTGCTTAACGACTATAAAATAGTGTTACAAAAACAAGCACCAGATGGTTCGTGGCAGAATGTTGCAGGTGATGCTAGTACGGGATTAATTAACGTCGGAATACTCGGTGGTAATGGATTCGGTGCGACTATCACAGACTTGGCAAGTGGTTCTTATAGAGCGTTTATGGTCTATACCGGTGTTGGTGTAGGATTGTTAGGCACAATGAGTGTGGTTCGCGATGACTATAATCACACAGTAGTACCTACATATAGTGCAGCAACAGTGACTGGTAATGTGCTTACGGATGATGATTCGACTATATATGGTCCTTCATATGTGCCAGATACAATTACTGGAACAACAGTTGTGTCTACTGTTGTGGGTGAGCAAGTAGGTGCAATACCAACATCTATTGGTTCTTCAACCCCAGTAATAGGAGCTTATGGAACACTTACTATCTCTGCAAATGGTTCATATAGCTATACACCAACTGCTAATGCTGCAAACATTGGTAAAGTAGATAGCTTCACTTACACGATTACTGATCCTGTATCAGGTGGTACTAGTACAGCGGTATTGCACATACAGATTGGGTCACCTGATGTCAGCATTACTTGGAATACAGCTAGTCCTGGAACGGATGGTACGACTCAAATCGTTGCCAATGCAGACCAAGCTGTTGCAACGGTTGACTTTAGCAACTCAACTGATACACCTGTAGATGTTCCAAGTCCGGTCGTATCTGTAAGTATAATTGGCTCAAATAGCGTATTATCAAATACCTTTACTGTTGGAGCAAATGACCTAGTAGATGTACAGGTGGCAGCAACTTATGCCAACCAACCTCTAGTAAGTGTGTTGCCAACCGTGAGTTATGTTGTTCAGCAATTTGTTGGTGGAGTATGGGTTGATACTACTTATACCGGTTCAGCAACTGCACTTGGAAGTGTGGCAACAATTAGTTTGGGAACTGTAGCTTTCCAAGATGCTGTTCTACACTTAGGAGCTGGTACATACCGTGTTCAATATACGTTGACTGGAGTATCACTTGGAACAACAACGTTGGATACCCAAGTAACGACAACTACAACGCATTTGAATAATTATTCATCTGATTGGATTCATGGAAACATTGTCCATGGTGACACAATTGGTGGGGTGGCAGACAGTGGCATCTTTACCGCTGATGGTGTCAAACTCTATGTTGAAACAAGTCCTGGTGTGTATGTTGAGGCTACTGGACAATCTATCACTACTGCGAATGGTACGTTTGTGATCAATTCAAATGGTGACTATGATTACCGTGCCAATACTACATCGTTAACATTAACGAATCCAACCGATACCATTAACTATAAGTTGGTGGCAGCGAATGGTTCCGAGTCTTTATCATCATTGACAATTAACCTGACTACTTCTGATTACAATACTCATGTAATTAGCACATCAGGAAATGACACGTTTAATACGGATACTGGCACGATTGGGGCTGGTTCAGATACTCTCATTTATCATGTATTAAATAACGTTGCTATAGGTAATGGTGGTAATACAGGTGGTAATGGCGTAGATACTTGGACTAACTTCCATGTGGGTAATGTTGCGACAGATCAACAAGCTGATCTGATTGATATCAGAGGATTACTCGATGGAGCTCAAACAGACCTTACTATTGGACAATATATCAATGTCGTTGTAAGTGGTGGTAATACAACTATTCAGATTGACCGTGATGGATTAACAGGAATTATTCCTACCAATAACTTTACGAATCTGTTGGTTTTACAAGGTGTTACGACTAGTGAGGCAGAGTTACTTGCTAATGGTCAAATTATCTATTAATAGATAATTAACCAAATAAAAAAGAGCCTTCGGGCTCTTTTTTTATGTTTAAACAATACGTTAATCTAGCTTTTAGCTTGTCCGTGCTATGATGTATTGAAAATTTTATAGAACAACAATTAACGAATAGGGACTAAATTCGAGTGACGGCATTTTTAAAATTCCAAAGAAAAATGAACCTTTGGTTAGAACAAGTTGTTCAGCACGTTCCGAGTCATAAACAGGATATTATTTTATTTTTATCTTATGGCCCTAAAGACCAAAGATGTGGTGTCTGGCACAGTGAGAAAACAAATTTAGAGCAGGCCAAAAAACAATTATTAGATTTTATTAATGAACAGTTTGCACAGTCATCGCTGGATGATTATATAAAAATTGATGTGGCATACAACTTAACGAAACAAGCTTGGAAGGAAGTAGAGCAACAGGTTCACCATCAATTTCACAACAACCACTACCGTAAAGGGATTGGATTTGATGAACACTGTTCAGTGGCTTTTCTTGAGCAAGAGATTTATGGAAAAGCAATCATTCGAGGCTTGAGCTACGACAAACCGAACTTTTTTGATGAAACAAACCTAAATTATGCAATTAAGCAAAAATATAACACTCCAAAACCACAGATTAAATTACAAGAACTGCAAGACATTTGGACTTTTGATACCTACGCAGCATTTTATGAAAATGAGGAATTTATTAACTTAGCGAGTGGCTATGATGTAAATGGAATTAGAGGAATTTCAAGCAATAAAAAACAGCATTTTCAGCATCTAATTGAGCAAAATTCGGAATTTCTGCATGACCAGATTCAAGAAAATGGCAAATTTATATATGGCTATTTTTCGGCTTATGATCGTGACATTCGTAACTACAATACGGTGCGTCACTGTACCTCAGTGTATGCCTTACTAGAAACATTTGAAGTGCAAAGCAAGCCAGAATATTGGCCCAAAATACATGCTGCCATTCACTATGCACTGACCAAATTTTATAAAGAAAAAGACTCACAAACAGCCTTTATGATTGATGGTAAAGAAGGGGAGTTCGAAATCAAATTAGGCGCCAATGCGGCTGCTATTTTAATGTTAACTAAATATCAAGAAATTACTCAAAAAGCGGATTATCAAAAATATACAGAGAAACTCGCAAATGGTATTTTAAAATTGATAGATTCAAATGGCTCAACAACTCATGTATTAAATTATCCAGATTATGATTTAAAAGAAAAATTTAGAATTATTTATTATGATGGTGAGGCTGCTTTAGCATTATTACGTTTATATCAAATTAACCAAGATTCTAGATTATTAGAAACCGTTAAATTAATGTTTGAATGTTTTATTGAGAAAAGATATGAAAAATACCATGATCATTGGTTAAGTTATTGTACCAATGAACTCACTAAAATATGCCCTGAAGATAAATATTTTATTTTTGGTTTAAATAATTATTTAAAACACTTTATTTTTATTAAAAATCGAAAAACAACATATGCAACTTTATTAGAAATGCTAATGGCTGCTTATAAAATGGTGAACCGTTTAAAAGAGCAGGGACGGACAGCACTTTTTGAGCAGGCGTACATGCCTGAGCTTCAAAAGCTAATTGAGTTTAGAGCTGATTTTCAAACTACAGGATTTTTTTATCCGGAAATGGCGATGTATATGGCTCGGCCAGATAAAATTTTACATGCGTTTTATATTCGTCATGATCGTTTTCGAGTACGGATTGATGATCAAGAACACAACTTGTCGGGTTATATCGCTTACGTTAAAGATTACAAAGGTGATGAGCCATGAAATATCAGCCTGTTGAAATCAAGTTATTAGCACATATTGATACGACAAGTTTTGATGAAGCTTTATGGCAATTCGAATTTGACGATGATATTTCAACACTACTGCTAATCGACTACGCATTAGAGCAATTTCAGCAAAAAAATGTACAAGCTCAAGATGAGTATGTTGTGTCTGAACACCTATCTGAGCAATTAGGTCAGCAAAATCTAGGCTTAAAACCCTCGGAACATTACACTTTTACTGATCTATTGCAGTTGCTAATTTTCACCCAAGCAGCAGATGTGAAAGATGCTTTAAGCAATATGCTCTGCGGTACACATGAGCAAGCCTATTTAATTTTGTCAAAAAGAGCTGCTACTTATAATTTAAATTTGAAAAAAGAAAGTACACAAAACCAGTTAAAACATTTGTTTTTATTAGTTAAAAATATTTATAGCCATCCAGCTGAAATCAGAAAACTTTTCTTTATAAAAGAGCTGAATTTTAAAGGAAAGTCTTATCTACCACAGACTCTCTTAATGGCACAGAATGTAGTAGAGGTTTTATATCTTACAAATTCATTTAGAAAAATTTATCTGACGTTCTTTGAGGAAAACCAGACTATCGGTTTCTTTTCTTTTTTAGATGATATTCATCGTGCTGAGCACTTAATTCCTTATTATCACTGTTTTCAAGCACAGACTGTAAGACCTAAAATTTGCTCCACCCCAAGCGGCATTATTAACATTTTAGGTGATACCTACTTTGGGGAAATCTACACTGAAAAGCGTAAGGCGAGAGGACAAATGGATGCTCTGCAGCAATATGGGTATGACTATCCATTTGATAAAATAAAAGCCTTTTTAGGGGAACATGACCTAAATATTACTAACTTTGAAGCTGTCTTTGCTTTAGAAACCAAATCTCCTTTAGCACATAAAAAACCATTTATTCTTAAAGCTGATGCCGAACAAACATTAGCAGCGTTCAAAAATATTCACCTTAATCATGTGGTATTGGCAAATAACCATTTAAAAGACTATGGTGATCCTGGGTTAGCTTATACATTACAACAATTTGATCAGGCCAATATTTCTTATATCGGTGCAGGCACAAATCAAAAAGAAGCCCATAGCTACTTTGAAATCACATTTAATAACAAGCATTACACTATTTTTAACGGCTATTGGCACAGAGACACTGCCTATCTAGATTATGATTTTTATGCCTTAGGTCCTAATAGTGGAGTTGCATGTCTAAATGGGGTTTTGCTTGAACAAATAGGTCGTTATAAGCAGACTAACCCTGAGCATAAAGTTATTGTTATTTCTCATTGGGGTATCGATTTTAAGCCGATTACTAAGGAACAGAGCAAGCTTGCTGATATTCTGACTCAAGCTGGTGTGGACCTCGTTATCGGTCATGGAGCTCATACCATCCAACAGATTAAAGTGATTAATCAGAAGCCTGTAGTATTTGGTATTGGCAATGCAGTTTTTAATAGCAATGGTGAATATACAGAGCAAAATGCTTTACCGTATGGATGTATAGCACGGCTAGATTTGTCAAAAGATCGACTGCGGTTATATCCGATCTATACCAATAATTTGAAAACATTTTGGCAACCGCATCCAGTCAATGAAGACGATTTTTCAGAGGCCAGCAATTATATGACTTCATTACTGACTCCTGAAAATTATTATGCAGCACAAGATGATTTAGGTTTTTATGTCGAAATGAGTTTTTAAAATCTTTATGGATAACGTTGGTAATTTTCTAAAATTGTTTGAAGTTGGACCGGTGTAAAACCTAAATTTCTAAGTCCACCGCTGCCACGTTTACATTCGGCACTCGCCATGATGTTGGTTGGTGTACGTTTTGTAGCATTCGGCGCGCAAACATGTTTTAGTCCGAACACATGCCCCATTTCATGTACGCTACCAGCCTGAATATTATAATTGAGTCGGTTCCAATCTAATAAAACAAAAGGTTTACCATTATTACGAAATGCTCTACTTGTTACATCTTCAAATTTCCATTTAGTCGAATAGGCATCATAAATAAAAACGATGACTTCCTTGCTGGCAGTTCTTTTAGGAAAACAGGTATTTACACTGGCAGGAATAGTTTCAGTAGAGATCGGGTAAGGTTGATTGATCTGCTGTTTTAAATCGCAATGTAATTTCGAAAACTCTTCGTAAGGGATATAACGGTGTAATTTGAATTTAAAAATCTTATTATTTTTATCATCTACATAATATTTATTTAATATTTTGATTTCTTTACGCATCTGCTGGTAATTATCAAACTTTATAGCTTCTGGAGAATTAGTGGTAAAAACGAATGTGACAGGAACGATAGGGCGGCCATCTGTAGATACTTTAGGCACTTCTCCTGAAGGAATAGGAGGGCGAGTAGTACAAGAAGCGCACAGTAAAGTCCCAGTAACCACCAATAAAGTTTTTTTCATGCAGATTTCCCTCAAGCCCACCTTGGATTGCATTTAGTTTTAGTCAAAAATTTTTATATGATATGAATTATGTCAATTTTTATGGAGTCCATTTTGACAACTCAGTATGAACTACATCGGCAGATTTTAGAAGTCATTGCTTTGATTCCTTACGGAAAAGTCGCAACTTATGGGCAAGTGGCTCGTATGGCAGGGTTACCTAAACATGCGAGATTAGTTGGCTATGTTTTGAAACATCTTGAAGCAGATCATCAAGTCCCTTGGTATCGGGTTATTAATTCTCAAGGCAAAATTAGCCTAAGTAAATTTAATGACAAAGGTGAAAATGTTCAGCAGTTAAAGCTAGAAGCTGAAGGAGTCTATTTGTTAAATGGTAAAGTAAACTTAAAGCAATTTGCTTGGCAGCCTTAAAGATCCTGAAAAGGCTTTTTTTAATCATTGCCTAAATTATTAGAATTAACAAAATAGGCAATATTGAAATTATCGAACAATTAAAACAGGAATATGACTTTCGCCTAAGACTTTTTGTGCAACACTACCCAGTACAAGTTTTCGGACCCCTGTACGGCCATGAGAACCCATGACAATCAGATCTGCATTTAGGTCTTGAGCAGCCTGAATAATCTCTTCATGTACAACAAAACCTTCAAGTAGTTTGGTTTCGACAGTAATGCCTTCATTGGCAAATTCTTGTTTTGCATGTTCTAAAATATCGAGTAAATAGGTTCTTGTCCGTTCAATCAAATCATTCGTTTGACCAGTTTTTACATAGGCGTCAGCAATAAACGGATCAAGAGCCATAACTTGCACAACCGTAATCTTGCTATTTAATGCTTTTCCCAGTTTGATTGCCTCTTTCATGGCAATTAAAGAAGTTTCAGAACCGTCAATTGGTACAAGAATATGTTGATATAACATGAGTGTTTTCCTTATTGTAATGATGCTTATTTATTCAATACTTTATACTTATTTTTTGACGATTTAAATTCAAGCACGTAATCATTTGTGAGTTTATAACAACAAATTTTTGTAGATATATTTTTATAGATTCCGCAAATTTTCCATATGTGTAGATAAAGCATCTATATCTTCAGTTTGTAAATATTCGCGTATTTTTAAAATTTGCTTCTCATCCAAATCATAAAGTCTTAAAGCAAGCAGTTTATCGATTTGTTCTTGAGGAAAACGATATTTAATAATTTTCGCAGGCACACCACCTACAATTGCATAGGGGGGAACATCTTTAGTGACCACAGCCCCAGTTGCAACCACTGCACCTTCACCAAGTGTGATCCCTTGCATAATCATTGCACGACTACCAATCCAGCATCCATCGCCAATTACAGTATCACCAGCTGCTAAAAAACTACGGGTATCAAAAGGGAAAGTCGAAATCCAGTCTGGTCTATGAAGTTGGTTGCCACCCATCATAATGACGCATTCAGCACCAAAGCAAACAAAATTACCAATATAAAGTTGGTCAATTGGTTTGTCTGGTGTCGAGGCTTTATCATGTAAATAACGCACGACACAACGTTCAAAACCTTGATCCCAATAGGCTGAATAATAAGAATAATGACCACTGATATGAATATTAGGGTTTTTAACAGTTTTATGGATAAATTCAAATTCACACCAATGACGAACTGGAGTGTTAATTAAAGAGTTATCCATGTGTGATTTCCCAAAAATATATCGATGGTATTGAATAAAAACCCCTCATAAAGAGGGGCTAGTTGTGCATTATCTTAGAGATATTCTACACTTACGATTTCGTATTCGACTTCGCCTTGAGGAGTCACGATTTTTACTTCATCGCCTTCACTCTTACTCAAAAGACCACGTGCGATTGGTGAGTTCACCGAGATTTTATTAATTTTAAAATCTGCTTCGTCATCGCCAACAATTTTATAAGTTTTACGTTCTTCAGTATCAAGATTTTCAATTGTTACTGTTACACCAAAAACAACACGGCCATTTTGCTCAAGTGTTTTAACATCAATTTCTTGAGCAGCGCCTAATTTACCTTCGATATCCTGAATACGGCCTTCACAGAAACCTTGCTGTTCACGTGCAGCATGATATTCAGCATTTTCTTTTAAGTCGCCATGTTCACGTGCTTCTGCAATAGCTTGAATAATACGTGGACGTTCAACAGATTTTAAATGTTGTAATTCTTTCTCTAAGGCAATTTTACCTTCAGGGGTCATTGGATAGCGTTGCATTTTGGTCCCTCTTAATT
The DNA here is from genome assembly GCF_016106645.1 of Acinetobacter sp. ACIN00229. NCBI lineage: Bacteria > Pseudomonadati > Pseudomonadota > Gammaproteobacteria > Moraxellales > Moraxellaceae > Acinetobacter > Acinetobacter sp. ACIN00229. Next base: position 76,314 of record NZ_JADWOM010000019.1, on the reverse strand, counting down.
TGAGAAAACACAGTTAAAAAAAATGAAAAAATCCCGCCACCGATAAGGTGACGGGACTTATCGGTAACAAATTAACCTACAGTTAAATCTTGCAAGCGGTATACATCCATTGGCAATTTCACATCAAAAGCTTGGCAAACAGCTTCTGCACCATTGATAGTCGTTGTGTAATACACTTTGCCTTGTAGGGCAGCACGACGAATCATTGCAGAGTCATATTGAGCTTGTTTACCTTCAGTGGTATTGACAATAAGGTGTATTTCACCATTTTTCAAGCGGTCAACAATATGTGGACGACCTTCAGTCACTTTATTCACAGATTCGCATTCTAAACCTGCTTCTTTAAGTACTTGGTATGTACCACCTGTTGCAATAAGCTTGAAGCCATATGCAGCTAATTTCTTAGCGATATCTGCAATATATTTCTTGTCAGATTCACGTACAGATAAGAAAGCATGTTTTACTTCGCCTTCAGTTGGTAAACCTGGTAAGCGATCATTTGAGCCTAAAACAGCTTTATAGAATGCTTCACCAAATGTTTTACCAACGCCCATTACTTCACCTGTAGACTTCATCTCAGGTCCAAGCATTGGGTCTACGCCTTGGAATTTAGCGAATGGGAAAACAGCTTCTTTCACAGCAAAGTGTGTTGGAATGATTTCTTTAGTAAACCCTTGAGATTCAAGAGATTGACCAGCCATACAACGTGCAGCTACTTTTGCTAAAGAATCACCAATACATTTCGATACGAATGGAACTGTACGTGAAGCACGTGGGTTAACTTCAAGAACGTAAACATCATCGCCTTTAACTGCGAACTGAACGTTCATCAAACCAACCACACCAAGTTCTTTTGCCATCGCAACAGTTTGACGACGCATTTCATCCTGAATTTCTTTAGATAAAGAATAAGGAGGAATTGAACATGCAGAGTCACCTGAGTGAATACCTGCTTGTTCGATGTGCTGCATGATACCGCCGATCACAACATCTTTACCGTCAGATACACAGTCAACATCAACTTCAGTTGCATCATCTAGGAAACGGTCAAGAAGAACAGGAGCTTCGTTAGATGCCTGAACTGCTTCACGAAGGTAACGCTTAAGTTCTTCTTCGTTGTATACGATTTCCATTGCACGACCACCTAATACATAAGATGGACGAACAACTAACGGATAACCTACTTTCGCAGCTTCAGAGATACCTTCTTCAGCAGATTTTACAATGCTGTTGTTTGGTTGACGAAGCTGTAAACGTTGGATCATTTGCTGGAAACGTTCACGGTCTTCTGCACGGTCAATCGCATCTGGTGATGTACCAATAATTGGTGTACCAGCTTCTTCTAAAGCACGTGCCAATTTAAGAGGTGTTTGACCACCGTACTGTACGATCACGCCTTTTGGCTTCTCAGTACGTACGATTTCAAGTACATCTTCAAGTGTTACAGGTTCGAAGTATAGACGGTCAGATGTGTCGTAGTCAGTAGAAACAGTTTCAGGGTTACAGTTAACCATGATTGTTTCATAACCATCTTCACGCATAGCTAATGCAGCGTGTACACAGCAGTAGTCAAATTCGATACCTTGACCAATACGGTTTGGACCGCCACCAATAACCATGATCTTGTCACGATTTGATGGATTTGCTTCACATTCTTCATCGTAAGTTGAATACATGTATGCAGTACCAGATTCAAACTCGGCAGCACATGTATCAACACGTTTGTAAACTGGATAAACACCTAAGTTCCAACGTTGTTTACGGAATTGCTTTTGTGAAATACCCATGAGGTGCGCAATACGAAGGTCAGATAAACCTTTGCGTTTGAATGCACGGATATTGTCAGCGTTTAAGTCACCAAAACCTAAAGCTTTTACTTCAGCTTCAGTTTTAACGATGTCTTGAATTTGAATGAGGAACCAACGATCAATTTTGGTTGCTTCAAACACTTCATCTAAAGAGAAACCATGACGGAAAGCATCTGCTACATACCAGATACGCTCAGGGCCTGGAACTTTAAGCTCTTTTAAAATGGTTTCTTTTGCATTTGTTGCGCCAGCTTCGATTTTTTCATCGAAACCGCTTACACCAACCTCAAGACCACGTAATGCTTTTTGTACAGATTCCTGGAAGTTACGGCCAATTGCCATGACTTCACCAACAGATTTCATCTGAGTGGTAAGAACTGGTTCTGCTTGTGGGAATTTCTCGAAGTTAAAACGAGGAATCTTCGTTACAACATAGTCAATCGATGGTTCGAAGCTTGCAGGAGTCACGCCACCAGTGATGTCATTCTTCAATTCATCAAGGGTATAACCAACAGCAAGTTTTGCTGCGATTTTTGCGATTGGGAAACCTGTTGCTTTAGAAGCAAGAGCAGATGAACGAGATACACGTGGGTTCATCTCAATGACAACCATACGTCCATCTTTCGGGTTAATACCGAACTGAACGTTAGAACCACCTGTTTCAACACCAATTTCACGAAGAACTGCAACCGAAGCATTACGCATCAATTGATATTCTTTGTCTGTTAATGTCTGAGCAGGAGCAACGGTAATTGAGTCACCCGTGTGAACGCCCATTGGGTCAAAGTTTTCGATCGCACATACGATAATACAGTTGTCGTTTTTATCACGAACAACTTCCATTTCGTATTCTTTCCAGCCAATTAAAGATTCATCAATCAATAACTGGTGAGTAGGAGAGAGGTCAAAACCACGTTCACAAATTTCAAGGAATTCTTCGCGGTTATATGCAATACCACCGCCCGAACCACCCATTGTAAATGATGGACGGATAATTACTGGGAAACCAAAGCGTGACTGGATTGCTAAAGCTTCTTCCATTGTTTCAGCAATGGCAGCTTTTGGACATTCCAATCCAATTTTACGCATAGCGATATCGAAGAGTTTACGATCTTCGGCTTTTTCAATCGCTTCTTTGCTTGCGCCAATTAATTCAACATTATATTTTTCAAGAACGCCATGCTCATCAAGTGCGAGGGCACAGTTCAATGCAGTTTGACCACCCATCGTTGGTAATACTGCATCTGGACGTTCTTTTTCAATAATCTGTGCAACAGTTTGCCAAGTAATCGGCTCAATATAAGTTGCATCAGCCATTGATGGATCTGTCATGATGGTAGCTGGGTTAGAGTTAACCAAAATAACACGGTAGCCTTCTTCACGAAGTGCTTTACATGCTTGAGCACCTGAGTAGTCAAACTCACATGCCTGTCCAATCACAATCGGGCCAGCACCAATAATTAAGATGCTTTTAATATCCGTACGTTTAGGCATTATTCGCTCCGTAATTACTGTTTAGATGCTTCGATAAGTTCGATGAAGTGATCGAACAAAGGTGCACAATCATGTGGACCAGGGCTTGCTTCAGGGTGACCTTGGAAGCTGAAAGCTGGTTTGTCTGTGCGGTGGATACCTTGTAAGGTGCCATCGAACAATGATTTATGCGTTGCTTTTAAGTTAGCCGGTAAAGTTTCTGCATCTACAGCGAAACCATGGTTCTGTGAAGTAATCATCACTGTACCATCTTCAAGATTTTGTACAGGATGGTTAGCACCGTGGTGACCATGGTTCATTTTTACAGTTTTTGCACCAGAAGCGAGTGCCAAGATTTGGTGGCCTAAGCAAATACCAAATACAGGTAATGTTGTGGTTTCAACAATAGTTTTTACAGCTTCGATTGCGTAATCACAAGCAGCTGGATCGCCAGGACCATTTGAAAGGAATACGCCATCCGGATTAAGTGCCAATACTTTTTCAGCCGGAGTTTCTGCAGGGACAACGGTTAATTTGCAACCGCGGTCTGCAAGCATACGTAAGATGTTGGTTTTGACACCGTAATCGTATGCAACTACATGATATTTTAATTCAGGTTGAGAGAAGCCCTGACCTAGAGTCCATGAACCTTCAGACCATTCAAAACCAGTTGGATCACAACATTCTTTTGCAAGGTCTAAGCCATTTAAGCCACCAAAAGCACGAGCTTTTGCAATTGCTTCTTCTTCAGTAATATTTTCACCAGCAAGGATGCATCCGTTTTGTGCACCAGTCTGACGTAAAATACGTGTTAATTTACGCGTATCAATATCTGCGATTGCAACAACATTGTGTTCTTGCAGATATTCGCTCAGCGACTGCTCAGCACGGAAGTTACTGTGTAGTAGAGGAAGGTCACGAATAATTAAACCATTCGCCCATACTTTATGGATACGACCAGATTCAACGTCTTCCGCGTTACAACCAGTGTTACCAATATGAGGGTAAGTTAATGTCACAATTTGTTGTGCATAACTTGGGTCAGTCAAAATTTCTTGATAGCCAGTCATGGCTGTGTTAAAAACGACTTCTCCAGTCGTACTTCCCGTTGCGCCGATTGACGTTCCTTTAAAGATCGTTCCATCTGCGAGGGCTAAAATGGCGGGGATGCTCAAACCAAAGCTCCTGAATTTCGGCTGTAAAAAAGCGAGTAGACCCAAAAAAGATCGGCGATGTTTGGATAAAACATGCCCTCCCTATCGGTCTGCCCGCTTGTAACTTAACAGCGCATTATACGCATGGAACCCCTAAAAGTCTATTTCTTTTCTGCTAAAAAATATAATTCATTGCTTGCTTTTTATAAAAAAATTATCCACTCATCTGAATCAGATACTTTTGATAAATTGTCTAACAATTTGCAAGGAGAATTCTTTAAACTGGATTTATTGTATTGCTAGTTAAAAAATAAACAATATGAGGAAATAGTATGAGCAATAATGAAGTTTCAAAAGAAGTGAGTGAAAAAACTCAAGCAGTAGTTGAATCAGTCAAAGCTGAGGTCAATGAAGTGAAAGAAACCATAGCTGCAACTACAACTAAGGCTAAAAAAACAGTAACCGCTAAAACTGCACAGGTAAAAGAAACTGTTGCTGAAAAAACTGAGCAAGTTAAAGAAGTTGCTACTGAAGCAAAAGCTCAGGTAAAAGAGGCGATTGCTGAAACTCAAGAACAAGTCCAAGAAGTTTTAAGTGAGGCTCAAGAGAAAATTGAAGCTGAAACTCACGAGTTAAATAAAAATATTCAAAATCAATTTGTCCAAATTAAACAAGATATTTTACAACGTCTTGATGTGATTAAGGCTCAGTTTAGTACTTCGCAAGAAGGCTTATCTGATCTTAAAAATGCTTTGAAAGCAGAAATTAATGCGCTTATTGAAGATTTAACAAAAGTGAGCAAAGAGCTTAAAGGTGATATTAGCCAGATTTCTTTGAAACACAAAGATTCTCTAAGTGAAAGTATTAAACGTACTAAAAATAATGCAGTCGAAGCTTGGAATAAAGCACGAGACAATTAATGATCTCTGCTTTGGTCCAGCTATAAAAAAGCGAGAAATAATTTCTCGCTTTTTTATTTTTAGAACTGATGTAACCAGTCACGTTTATTATGGAAATCTGCACTTTTTCCACTATGCTGCATTGCATAGTACTGCATACCTTCTGTGGTTTTTAAAACTGTAGTTAAACCTAAATAAAGGTTTGCCCATTTCAAGCGATGCTGTCGCATAAATTGCCCTAAATCGAGACTAACATTTAAGCCATAGTGAGTACGCTTGAGATGATTCAGTTCAATATCGTAAGCAGCAAGGGGAGGTATACTTTCTGGATAGCGATATTCTTCAAACTGATATGATTGCCATGCTTGAGAAGGGGAAAGATTAATCTCCCGATAATAATCTTCATCATGCACGCCAACAAAAATTTCGAAACAAGTTTCTTCCCACAAAAAATCTTGACGAGGATGAGCCGCGACTTCTTGAGGCCAGATAATAAGTTGATTTGGATCACGGATCCAAAAACCAATATTTAAAGTATAAGGTGCTTGCTGTTCAATTGCGCCAACAACGGAAACAGCATGAAAACGATCAAAAGCTGAAAGTTCGTAACTTGCCATAATTTGTCAAATTAAATTAGTTTGCTAAGTGAGCGTGACGAACAAGATTAGACAAATGCTGGTTTTGTTTAGCTGCTTTTTTGTAAAGCAAAACAATTTTACCAATTTTTTGCACAGCTTCTGCACCAGTTGCTTCTACAATTGCTTCAATTGTTGCAGTACGCGCTTCACGATCTTCACCAGCAATCTTAACTTTAATAAGTTCATGGTCGTTTAAAGCACGAAGCGTTTCTTCGATTACCGCGTCTGTTAAGCCTTGTCCACCAATCATGACAACCGGATTAAGCACATGACCAATTTGACGTAAACGTTTACGTTCATGGATAGATAAAGCGGCCATTAAAAATACCTGATTTTAAAAACGGCTTAGTATAGCAAAAAACTTAAATCCAGATGTACGAAAAACTGTATAAATAATCGATCAACATTATTGGAAAAAAACTGTAAAACTTAGTGAGATTACGCTACATCCGTACTGTAATGAGAGTAATTTTCACGTACAATGAACGATCAGAAGTTTTTTTGATATTTAGTGAGTTATGGCAACACGCATTACAAACCAGAAATTGTCGAAAAGTAGTCGTGCGTGGATGAGAGAACATCTAGACGATCCTTTTGTTAAAAAAGCTCAAAAGGAAGGGTATCGTGCTCGAGCGGCCTATAAACTTCTTGAAATTCAAGAAAAATATAAGCTGATCAAGCCAGGCATGACGGTAGTAGATTTAGGCGCGGCTCCTGGTAGTTGGTCTCAAATCGCTGGGAAACTTGTTGGTAGCAAAGGTTTAGTGATTGCTTCCGATATTTTGCCTATGGATGCTTTGCCTGATGTCACTTTCTTACAAGGCGACTTTAGAGAAGAAGATGTATTTGAAAAATTGTTAAATATTTTAAATGGGCGACAAGTAGACATTGTAATTTCTGATATGGCCCCCAATACATCTGGTAATAGGGCTGTTGATCAACCTAGACAGATTTACTTATGTGAACTGGCTTTAGATTTTGCTCAAAAGGTTCTTGGTCCTAATGGACAACTTGTGGTTAAAGTGTTCCAAGGTGCAGGATTTGATGAGTTTCGTAAACAAGTAGTTGATAGTTTTGATGTGTTAAAAACAGTAAAACCAGCAGCTTCTCGTGCACGATCTAAAGAAGTTTTTTTGGTTGGACAAGGGCGTAAGAAAGCATTGCAATAAAGTTTACTTGCCAAGCTCCTAAAAATTGTGCATTTTGTACTTTTAGGTTATCCGCAAGCAATACAGTTGCTGCTTTTATGACGATCGGCCAAGATTGGGCATGATCAAATTAGATCGATATGGGAATAAAGCTTTGAGCGATTACTTCAAGAATGCCGTATTGTGGCTAATAATACTTGGTGTTCTGATTTTAATTTTCAGTAATATCAGTGACCGCAACAAGCCTACTGCGATGAAATATTCAGATTTCGTTGCAGCGGTGAATAGTGGCCAAATTAAGCAAGTCACAATTGACGGTTTAAATATTAATGGTGAAAAAACTAACGGATCACAGTTTGAAACTGTTCGTCCGCAAGTTGAAGACACTGAGCTTATGCCAAGCTTAAATAAACAAAATGTTGTTGTTGAGGGAACAGCTCCACAACGTCAAGGCATTTTGATGCAACTTCTCATTGCTAGTTTCCCTGTACTGTTAATCATTTTGTTATTCATGTTCTTTATGCGTAACATGGGTGGTGGTGCAGGCGGAAAGAATGGACCGATGAGTTTTGGTAAATCGAAGGCAAAAATGCTTTCTGAAGACCAGATCAAAGTCAATTTTTCTGACGTCGCCGGCTGTGATGAAGCAAAACAAGAAGTTGTTGAAATTGTTGATTTCTTAAAAGACCCTGCAAAATTCAAACGTTTGGGCGCGACTATTCCTCGTGGCGTACTTATGGTTGGTCCTCCGGGTACTGGTAAAACATTATTAGCTAAAGCAATTGCTGGTGAAGCGAAGGTTCCTTTCTTCAGTATTTCAGGTTCTGACTTTGTAGAAATGTTCGTGGGTGTGGGTGCGTCCCGTGTCCGTGATATGTTTGAGCAAGCGAAGCGTCACGCGCCATGTATCATCTTTATCGATGAGATTGATGCAGTTGGTCGTCACCGTGGTTCGGGTACAGGTGGTGGTCATGATGAGCGTGAACAAACCTTAAACCAGATGCTTGTGGAAATGGATGGTTTTGAAGGTAATGAAGGTGTAATCGTTATTGCTGCAACTAACCGTGTTGATGTGCTTGATAAAGCATTATTACGTCCAGGTCGTTTTGACCGTCAAGTAATGGTTGGTTTACCGGATATTCGTGGTCGTGAGCAAATTCTGAATGTACATTTGAAAAAATTACCTTCAGTTACAGGTGTGGACATGAAAGTGTTAGCACGTGGTACGCCAGGTTTCTCTGGTGCACAGTTGGCTAACCTTGTTAACGAAGCTGCATTATTTGCTGCACGCCGTAATAAGAATACGGTCGACATGCATGACTTTGAAGATGCAAAAGACAAAATCTACATGGGTCCAGAGCGTAAGTCGATGGTTCTACGTGAAGAAGAGCGTCGTGCAACTGCTTATCATGAAGCTGGTCATGCAATTGTTGCAGAGATTTTGCCTGGTACAGATCCTGTTCATAAAGTAACGATCATGCCACGTGGTTGGGCTTTGGGTGTAACTTGGCAGTTACCTGAACAAGACCAGATTAGCCATTATAAAGACAAGATGCTAAATGAAATTGCGATTTTGTTTGGTGGTCGTATTGCTGAGGAAGTGTTTATCCAACAGCAATCTACTGGTGCTTCAAACGACTTTGAGCGAGCTACCAAAATGGCGCGTGCAATGGTTACTAAGTACGGTATGTCTGACAAAATGGGCGTAATGGTTTACGAAGATGAAAACCAAAATGGTTTCTTTGGAAATGTAGGAAGCCGTACGATTTCTGAAGCAACTCAACAGTTAGTTGATGAAGAAGTGCGTCGTATTCTTGATGAGCAATATAAAGTTGCACGTAATATCTTAGAAGGTAATAAAGATATTGCCCATGCAATGGTAAAAGCTTTGATGGAATGGGAAACCATTGATCGTGATCAAATTCGTGACATTATGGAAGGCCGTGAGCCACAACCACCTAAGGTGTATGTTGCTGAAAATCCAGTGGCTGCATTTGAACCACCAAAAGATGGTCCATCTACACCACCACCATTACCAGCAATGAACTAAATGAGTTAAGCAAAAGAGCCACAGTCATGTGGCTCTTTTTTTATGCATGTATTTCAAACAAAGCCGAAAAGAAATCAGCAGTATATTGATCAGAGACTTGTTAAAATGTTGCCGAATTTTAAATTGGAGTTTGTCATGCAATTAATGCCTTTACCTCAGCAAATTCTACAATGTGGGCAGCTTCAGTTGGATTTATCACAGCCTCATGTTATGGGGATTTTAAATGTCACCCCAGACTCTTTTAGTGATGGCGGAAAACATAATCAAGTAGATCAAGCTATTGCTCATGCGCTAATCATGATAGAGCAGGGCGCTACCATTATTGATATTGGTGGGGAATCTACTCGTCCGGGGGCATCTGAGGTAAGTGTGGAAGAAGAAATTAGAAGAGTTGTACCTGTAGTTGCAGCTTTAGCTAAACATGATGTGATTCTATCAATTGATACGAGTCAGCCAGATGTTATCCGTGCAGCAAAAGAAGCGGGTGCTCATATTTGGAATGATGTACGTGCGCTTACTCGACCAAATGCTTTAAAAACGGCAGTAGAGTTGGATATCCCTGTGGTGATCATGCATATGCGTGGTGAGCCAACCACAATGAATCAGCTAGATCAATATACGAATGTGACACTGGACGTGATGCAAGAGCTTCAGCAGCGTGTGGAAGAGGCTTTAACTGCGGGTGTAAAAAAACAGAATATTATTATTGATCCTGGGTTTGGTTTTGCAAAAAATGCGCAGCAAAATTTAAGATTGTTAAATGAATTCTGGAAGCTTAGTGAAATGGGTTATCCAATTTTATCTGGCCTTTCTCGTAAACGTTTTATTGGCGAAGCTTTACACGGCGTAGCTGCAGATCAGCGTGCGGTAGGAAGCGTTACGGGGCATTTGCTTAGTATTCAGCAAGGAGCATCAATTGTTCGTGCACATGATGTAAAAGCTATGCATGATGCAATTCTTGTTTGGAAAGCGATGAAGCAAGCTTAAAAAAATAGGCTTTTATAATCAGACTATGATTGATTAATTTCATGGGTTAGATGATTGAGTCAGGGAAAATTGTCGTTATTGTTTTGAAAATATGTTATAAGCGGCAGGTTTCTGCTGCTGTGTAAACTTTTGTATGTTCGAAGACTTACTTCTCCCAATGTTTGATGATGAGTATTATCCAGATATTTTAGTCGCTGAACTCAAGCAGTTAATTGAACAATTTGCCAAAAAAGTTCAGAAGCCTGCTTTAGCTGATCAGGATATTTATCGATATGCTCATCAAACTGTAATTGAAATCAATGAAATGAAGCCTCAGTTCGAAGATCTAGATTCTTCCTTGGATGATAGTGCTGCTGACTATATTGCTGAAGCAATGATGATGGTGGCACAGGATGCAGGATATTTAGACCTTGAAATGGAAGAGCTGGTGATGAATCGAGAGTGGTGATTACTCTCGATTCTCAATACCTTCAAATGCATCTAATAAATGGCAAGATGCTTTTAAATGAATTTCATCTATTTGCTTAATTTAAAAACTCAAACACCATATCTCTTGAGAGTCGGCGTCTGCTAATAAATTGACCCAATAAGTTTCTATTTTTCGTTCTAATGCTTTGAATTTATTTATTATCTTTTTAGATGTTTTTAATTAAATAATCATCTTTGGTGATAGAGTAACCTGAAAAATACTAATGGTTATCTCTGAAATAAACAGTGCTAGAAAAAAGATCTGTAGCATGAACCTTTGTTAAGAGAAGGATGCTAAATAGAAGTAATAATATTCTTATCATACAATTCATTTTAATTAGGCATAAAAAAACCAGCTTACGCTGGATTCTTTGTAGCACCAAATTCAATATTTGAAAATGGTGCCCGGGGCCGGACTCGAACCGGCACGCTTTGTGGGCGGGGGATTTTAAATCCCCTGTGTCTACCTATTTCACCACCCGGGCATGTGCGCAATAATAGAGGACAAGTGCACGATTGGCAAGAGAAAATCAGAGAGTTTGCTTTATTTTCAATCAGTTCTTGTTAGTATTTATATAAATTAACCAATTTATGTCATGATTTGTTCATTAAACTGAGATCAGTTGTTCATCTTATCTACTTAACTTTAAGACACTCATTGCTTAAAACTTAGGTAATTTTATGTCAGAGAAAATTTCACGCCGAGAATTAATTCAAAAAAGTCTGTTCGGTTTTGGGGCGCTATCTTTGCCGGTAGCTTTTACGGGTTGTAATGATGGTTCCGATGAAGAAAGTTCGGAGGCACAAGCAGATTTTTTACATGGAGTTGCGAGTGGCGACCCTTTGCAGGATAAAGTAATTTTATGGACGCGTTTAACACCGGTAGATCTTAGTGCGCGCCTTAAGGTTACTTGGGAAGTTGCTACCGATGACCAGTTTAAGCTGAATTTAAAGACTGGTGTGGTTCAAACGACTAAGACAGATGATTTCACCGTGAAAGTAGATGCAACAGGTCTACAGGCGGATACCATTTATTATTACCGTTTCCATTTTGGTAATAAAACTTCACCTGTTGGTCAAACTAAAACTTTGCCTGTAAGTACCAATAAGGTCAGCTTTGCGGTATGTTCTTGTTCTAACTATCCTGCGGGTTACTTCTACGTTTATCGTGAAATAGCAAAACAGAGTGTGGATGTAGTCATCCATTTGGGAGATTACATTTATGAATATAGCTCTGATGGATATGCGACAGAAGATGCCGAAAAATTGGGCCGTACTTTGCCATCTGATAATAATAAAGAAATTATTAAATTAGATGATTATCGCAAACGTTATGCGCTATATCGTCAGGATAAAGACTTGCAGGCAGTTCATCAACGTCATCCTTTCATTGTAATTTGGGATGACCATGAGTTAGCAAATGATACTTGGCGTGATGGTGCGGAAAACCATCAAGATAATGAAGGATCTTTTTCTGATCGTAAGTTAGCTGCTCTACAGGCTTATTTTGAATGGATGCCAATTCGCCCTGTTTCTAACACAGATCATCTAAATATTTATCGTCAGTTTAATTTTGGATCACTTGTACAGCTAACAATGCTAGATACACGCATTATTGCGCGAGATAAACAGCTTGAATATAAGGACTATATGACAGCTTCTGGTTTAGATGCTCAAAAATTTCAGGCTGATTTAACAGATTCAAAGCGTACTTTAATGGGGTATACGCAAAGAGATTGGTTGGTTGATAAATTAAAGCAATCGACGGCAACATGGAATGTGATTGGTCAGCAAGTCTTAATGAGTAAAATGTGGATTCCTGCTGAATTATTGGTTTCTCTGGGACAAATTACTTCAGGTGGAACTTCGTCAGATGCGTTAGCTAAAATGAATGCGCAAATTACAGAATTAGTCACATTGAAATTACGATTAGAGCAGGGTGATCCAACTTTAACTATTCAAGAAAAAGCGCGAGTCACAACTTTAGTTCCATATAATCTCGATGCTTGGGATGGGTACTATGCTGAGCGGGAGTTTGTGTATGATAAATTGGCAGAGTTTAATAAGAAAATTATTGTTTTGGCTGGCGATACCCATAATGCATGGACATCTTACCTGTATAGCCAAAAAGGAAAGTATGTCGGTGTTGAACTGGCGACAAGTTCGGTTTCTTCACCGGGTCTTGAAAAATATTTAAGTATTCCTTTGGCTCAGTTGCAAAAGTTTGAATTTGCCTTTACTACACTTATCGATGAATTGACGTATTGCAATTTAAATCAGCGGGGCTACCTGGTGGTTACACTCGATGATACGCAAGTGCAATCGGATTGGATTTTTGTGGATTCAATTAAAAATGCAGAATATAAAGTAGATTCAAGTCGACACTATCAATTAGTGTTAGATGCGAATTTAACGCCTGAACAAGATAAGCAAAAAACTGCTTAAATATATGGCTGGGAAAGGGGTACTAATAAGTATCCTTTTTTTTTGGCATAAAAAAACCAGCTTACGCTGGGTTTTTTATTGCACCAATTTCTATACTAGAAAATGGTGCCCGGGGCCGGACTCGAACCGGCACGCTTTGTGGGCGGGGGATTTTAAATCCCCTGTGTCTACCTATTTCACCACCCGGGCTTTACCAAATTTGGAGGCGGAGGTCGGAATCGAACCGGCGTCCACGGAGTTGCAGTCCGCTGCATGACCACTCTGCCACCCCGCCTACATTTGGTGATGCACATATTAGCAACCTTTAGAAAAAAAACAATACTGTTTTGAGATAAGATGAACATAAAAGCAACATCTAGAATAAATTTGTCCAAATAATCATGTATTATTGGCACATTAAATTCATGTCTACCTTGGAGATGTGCTGTGGCATTGGTTTTAGACGGTCGTGCATTAGCAAAGCAAATTGAAGAAAATTTGTCAGTACGTGTTGAAGCTTTAAAAGCTAAAACAGGTCGTACCCCAATTTTAGCGACTATTTTGGTTGGGGATGATGGCGCATCTGCAACTTATGTACGCATGAAAGGAAATGCTTGCCGTCGAGTAGGCATGGATTCTTTAAAAATTGAGTTATCACAAGAAACTACAACAGAACAATTATTAGCTGAAATCGAAAAGCTAAATGCTAATCCAGATGTTCACGGTATTCTTCTACAACATCCCGTTCCTGCACAAATTGATGAGCGTGCATGTTTCGATGCAATCTCATTAGCTAAAGATGTTGATGGTGTAACTTGTCTTGGTTTTGGCCGTATGGCTATGGGCGAAGCTGCATATGGTTCAGCAACTCCTGCGGGGATTATGACCATTTTACAAGAAAACAATATCGAAATTGCTGGTAAACATGCGGTTGTGGTTGGTCGTTCAGCAATTTTAGGTAAACCAATGGCAATGATGCTATTGCAAGCGAATGCAACAGTAACGATTTGTCATTCACGTACTCAAAATTTACCTGAGCTTGTGAAACAAGCTGACATTATTGTTGGTGCTGTAGGTAAAGCTGAACTCATCCAAAAAGACTGGATTAAACAAGGTGCAGTAGTTGTTGATGCTGGTTTCCATCCACGTGATGGCGGTGGTGTAGGTGACATCCAGCTACAAGGTATTGAAGAAGTTGCTTCTGCTTACACGCCAGTACCAGGTGGTGTAGGTCCAATGACAATCACAACTTTGATTCGTCAAACTGTAGAAGCTGCTGAAAAAGCTTTAGGTTAATTTAATTTATTCACGACGGCGTCCTACTGTTTAGCGTAAATGTTAGGAGCACGTATGTTACTTTTCTTTCGGGATGAGTAGCGAAGCTACGCAAGACCAAAACGGTTGCTGTAATTAATACATTGGAATTGAACTAACGTATTTTTTAGTAACTAAACGCTATCATGTTATAAGCCGCTGTTTTAGTCTTGCTCGCAATGTGGTTAATCAAATAGTAATTATAAATTGTTGAGCTTATTTATGAGCTGCACCTTTCAATTTGCCAAAGCCCCTGAACATTTACTTCAAGCCTTGCATGAAGTGATTCCTCATTGTGAGTTGATGGTACAACAGTTACCAGAAACACCTATTTCCTTGTGGTTGATTCCACCCGTTTTCCCAACTGATCGCTTAGATGATGAAGTCATTCGCCGTATTTGGAATGACACGCCGTATTGGATCTTTTGTTGGGCATCTGGTCTGGCGATGGCTCAATGGATACTTGCAGAGCCGCATCATGTTAAAGATAAAGTGGTATTAGATTTTGGTGCGGGTTCAGGTGTGGTTGCTATTGCTGCGAAAATGGCTGGAGCAAAACGAGTAATCTGCTGTGACATTGATCAGGTTAGCTTAAATGCTTGCCGTGAAAATGCATTACTTAATGGTGTAGAGCTCGAATATTTGGACGATTTGTATAAAGCAGAGCAAGTTGATGTTTTATTGGCTGCTGATGTGTTGTATGACCAGTGCAACCGTTTCTTTTTAGATGAATTTTTGAAATTTGCACCAGAGGTCTGGGTCGCAGATAGTCGTGTTAAAAACTTTAGTCATCCAAAATATCAAAAAATTGATGAAAGAAGTGCATCCACATGGCCAGATCTTGATGAAGCTAAAGAATTTAGAAATGTAAGTTTTTATAAGACGCTGTAAAAGAACAGCGTCTTATTTAAATTATGAGCAAGTATAACGAACTACTTTTAATGTACTTGGACGTGCTTCAAGCGCTTGGCGAGTTGCATAGTCTTCGCCATTGTTTAAACTAGGCGTATTCGATAAACCAAATGAGGCACGAGTTTCACCCAATTGAACACCATAATGTTCTTGTTGAGCTGGGTTTGAAATCTCATTAATGCTTAAAACTGATAATTTATAAACTTTTTGAGCGCCTAATACATTTTGACAAGCACGTTGCAATTTACGTTCATCTAACTGCTGATTAGTGCGGCTAGCCAATGTGTAAGCTAAAGTTGCCGAAGTTTTTGTTTGGTTTTCAATCTGGTAGCCAGTTGAACCATTGTATTGTCGAGGGGTGGTCTGACAAGCGGTTAAAACAAACATACTGCTTAATGCCAAACATAAAATACTTCTATTCATCAGTATCATCCTTATATTCTTATCTCTAGTATCTCATAAAACACAGCGATTGTTGGGGCTTAATCGCACGATTTAAGCTAACATCGGTTGGCGATATTAGCTCTTTTGTTAAAATATTAATGTTCTTTAATTTTTGAATGATGCTTAGTATCTTTCATAAAAATATAAATAATAAGTGAAATGAAGATCATAATACTCACATAAATAAAGTACCAAGATTCATGTCCAGCTTCTTTAAAACTTAAAGCAAAGAACTCTGCTGTACCGCCAAATAATGTATTGGCAATCGCGTAGGGTAAAGCTACCCCTAAAGCGCGAATATGAGCAGGGAAAAGTTCGGCCTTCACTACAGCATTAATTGAAGTGTAGCCAGTCACCATCACTAGACCTCCAAAACATAACCAGAAAGCTGTCCAGTAGTTATGCGTGTTTGCGAGTGCATCAAATAAAATATATGTGAATAAAACACCCGTTATTCCGAAGAAAATCATAAGAGGTTTTCGACCGATTCGGTCTGACAAAGCACCCGCTAAAGGTTGTAAGCACATGAAAATAAATAGCGCTAACGTGGTAATTTGAGTGGCCTCGGGTTTTGTAAATCCGGATGTATTTACTAAATATTTTTGTAGGTAAGTGGTATAGGTATAAAAAGCTAAAGTTCCGCCAGCTGTTAAAAATAATACTGTAAAAGCTTCTTTAGGGTAGTGCTTGAATAAAGCAAACATGCCCGATTGTGGTTGGTCTTTTTCAGCTTGGGCATTTTTAAAAGATTGTGTTTCTAATAAACCACGACGAATACGGAACACAACGATGGCAAGTAAAGCGCCAATAAAGAATGGAATACGCCATCCCCAATCATGTAACTGTTGTTCGGTTAACACCATTTGTAATATTAAAAGAACACATAAAGCCGTTAGTTGTCCTGCAATTAAGGTGACATATTGAAAGCTCGAGAAAAAACCACGTCGATTTTTTTCGGCCATTTCACTTAAGTAAGTGGCACTAGCACCATATTCACCGCCTACGCTTAAGCCTTGAATTAAACGAGCGACAACTAATAAAAGAGGTGCAAATACACCAATACTTTCGTAACTTGGCGTCACAGCAATAAGAAGTGAGCCTACGCACATCAAAGTAACGGAAAGTGTGAGACCTGCTTTACGTCCTTTGCGGTCTGAATAGATTCCCATAATCCATGCACCGATTGGGCGCATTAAAAAACCTACAGCAAAAATTGCAGCCGCTTGAAGAAGTTGAGCTGTTTGACTTCCTTTTGGGAAAAATGCATGAGCAAAATAGAGCGTAAATGCGGCATATACGTACCAGTCGTACCATTCGACAAGGTTACCCGCGGAACCGCCCAAAATTGATTTTAGCCGGGTTTTTGTATCTAAATTAGAATGCGGAGTTGTTGCGGTAGAAGGTTGATCAACCATGAGTCGCTCCATGTTTCGCTTGGGTTGAATGCTAAAAAAGAGAAGTTTTATTCCGTTTTTACATATTATCCAGAGGAGTATTTCACTTTATTTTTTTTATGTCTGTAAAACAATGTTTATTATTTAAGCAAAGGAATAAGTTGAATATTCATCTGATTTCAAATTAGCCGATCAGCTCATTTTTATAGTCTTACTCCAATCTTTGACATACTATTTTTTCCAAGTAGTAAAAAGTGATAAAGAATGCGTAATGTTTAAGCCAAGAAAACCTATATCTCTTAAAAATAATGATATATTCCAAAGAAAATTTTAAATAAATACAGTTAGGCATGATGTCTTGGCATTATGGACTAGATGTGTGTGGATAATGAAAGGGACATTCAGATGTCAAATTGCCCGAAAAAATATATTGTTGCTTTTGATCAGGGAACAACAAGCTCAAGAGCAATTGTTTTAGATCATGATGCTAACGTTGTAAGTATTGCTCAAAAAGAATTTACTCAGATTTATCCGCAGCCAGGTTGGGTTGAGCATGATCCTATGGAAATTTGGGCCACACAAAGTGCTGTTTGGGTAGAAGCTCTAGCTCAAGCTGGCATCAAGAGTGAACAAGTTGCAGCAATTGGGATTACAAACCAGCGGGAAACCACAATTGTATGGGATAAGAAAACAGGCAAGCCGATTTACAACGCGATTGTTTGGCAAAGCCGGCAGACAACTGAAATATGTAATCAATTGCATAAAGCTGGTTGGCAAGAATATATTCGTAAAACAACTGGCTTAGTTATTGATCCTTATTTTTCTGCTACCAAAATAAAATGGATTTTGGACCATGTAGAAGGAAGCCGTGAACGTGCTGAGCGAGGAGAGTTATTGTTCGGTACGGTGGACACATGGTTAATCTGGAAATTAACCAATGGCGCAGTCCATGTCACCGATTTTACCAATGCTTCGCGAACCATGCTTTTTGATATTGAAAAGCTTGAATGGGATGAAAAACTTTTACAAGCTTTAGATATTCCTAGAGCAATGCTACCAGAGGTCCGTAGTTCATCTGAGGTTTATGGATACACACATACCATTAGCGGGCAAGAAGTGGGGATTCCGATTGCCGGTATAGCAGGGGATCAACAAGCTGCACTTTTCGGGCAAATGTGTGTAGAACCCGGACAAGCAAAAAATACCTATGGCACAGGCTGCTTTCTACTCATGAACACAGGTAAAAAGATTGTTCGTTCAGAGCATGGTTTACTGACGACGATTGCATGTGGTGCAAATGGTGAAGTGAACTATGCCTTAGAGGGTGCCGTGTTTAATGGTGGCTCTTGCGTACAGTGGCTTCGTGATGAGTTAAAAGTCATTAAGAACGCTAAAGACTCTGAGCTTTATGCAACACGTGTAAAAGACAGCAATGGTGTATATGTTGTACCTGCTTTTACAGGTTTAGGTGCTCCCTATTGGGACCCGACAGCGCGTGGGGCAATCTTTGGTCTCACTCGTGGAGCAAGTATAGAACATATTATTCGTGCAACTTTAGAGTCAATTGCTTATCAGACAAGAGATGTACTTGATGCGATGCAGCAAGATGCAGAAGAAGAACTTCGTACACTTAGAGTCGATGGTGGGGTAACGGAAAATAATTTCTTGATGCAATTTCAAGCCGATATTTTATCAACCCCAGTAGAACGCCCAATAATGAAAGAAACTACTGCTTTGGGTGCAGCTTTTCTTGCAGGATTGGCAACGGGTTTCTGGCAAGATCTTAATGAGTTAAGAAATAAGTCTGCGATAGAAAAAGTATTTGAACCCAAAATGTCTTCTGAGCAATCTGAAGTTATTTATAAAGGTTGGCTGAAGGCAGTTAAGCGTAGTCAAAGTTGGGCTGAGGATTAATTCGTTCTTTAACTGGTTAAATTCAATAGTAGGGTAATCAATTAACGGTAAATACTCGGTTATTTAAAATTGATTATTCTACTTTTTTGATTGTTGTTTCATCAATTTGATGTTTTAATTTTTATAAGATCAACAATAAAAAGAAAATGAGAAATGACAGTACAGCCTAATGATTATTCAAAAATATATGACATTGCCGTGATTGGTGGCGGTATTAATGGCGTCGGTATTGCTAATGATGCGGCAGGTCGTGGCTTATCGGTATTTTTATGTGAAAAAGATGATTTAGCTAGTCACACCTCATCTGCGAGCAGTAAATTAATTCACGGCGGTTTACGCTATTTAGAACATAAAGAATTTCGGTTGGTTAGAGAAGCTTTAGCAGAGCGTGAAGTCTTGTTGGCTAAAGCACCTCATATTATTAAACCAATGCGTTTTATTATGCCTCATCGGCCACATTTGCGTCCTGCGTGGTTAATTCGGGCAGGTCTATTTTTTTATGATCATTTAGGAAAACGAGAAAAATTATTAGGGTCAAATCTTATTTATTTCAAAGAAGATAGTCCCCTAAAACCAGCTATAACTCGTGGCTTTGAATATTCTGACTGTACTGTAGATGATGCACGTCTTGTTGTATTGAATGCGCTACAAGCTAAAGAGAAGGGTACCAAAGTTGTAACACGGACAAGATGTGTTAAGGCTTATAGACAACAAGAATTGTGGCATTTGGAACTACAAAGCGGGGCTGAGTCTTATCAAATACGAGCAAAAGCCTTAGTGAATGCAGCAGGCCCTTGGGTCGAAGAAATTATTAGTGAAAACCTACAATTAAAATCGCCATATCAAATTCGGCTGATACAAGGAAGTCATATTGTTGTGCCTAAACTCTATGATTGTCATAAAGCTTTTATCATGCAAAATGAAGACAGACGCATCGTATTTGCCATTCCTTATTTAGAACAATACACATTAATAGGTACGACAGATCAGGAATATTTGGATGATCCACAAAAGGTCGAGATTACCGATGTAGAAATAGATTATCTTTTAACAGTCACAAATTCACATTTTAAAAAGCAGCTCACCCGTACTGATATCATCAGTCAGTTTTCTGGAGTCCGAGCTTTATGTGATGATGAGTCAGATAATCCTTCTGCAGTTACACGTGACTATACTTTGGCATTGCAAGTTGAAGATAAAACAACTCCCTTGCTGTCCGTATTTGGTGGAAAGATTACAACTTATCGGAAATTAGCTGAATCGGCTCTGGAGCAACTTGGCCCGTTTTTTACAGATATGGGAGAGGAGTGGACTGCAAATGAAGTATTACCTGGGGCGGAGAATTGGACCACACTTGAAGATTTAGTTATAAAGATTCAAAACCAAGTTGCAGGGGTAACCGAGCAGCTCGCTACTCGTTGGGCAAATGCCTATGGCTCTAGGGTTTGGGGTATTTTGCATGAGCGAAAAGCTCTTGAGCAGTTAGGGCAACATTTTGGGCACGGTTTATTTGAATCTGAAGTTCAGTATTTATGTGAAAATGAATGGGCAAATACGGCAGAAGATATATTGTGGCGTAGAACTAAGTTAGGTTTGGCATTTGATGAAAAACAAGTAAAAAATTTGGAAAGCTATTTGACGGGACGTCGACAAAAAGATGATGCCGCATAATAAAAAAGGCCGCACAAGGCGACCTTTTTTATATTTAGCAATTAGAAGCCAGTTTTTACAGCTTCAAGTAAAGCTGCTTGACGTTCTTTTAATGCTTTTGGTAAGCGCTCACCAAGTTTATTGAATAACTCAGTGTGGCTTTCAATTTCAGTAACCCACTGATCTTTATCTTGAGCTGTGATAAGGTCAAATTCTTCTTTAGAGAATTCAGTACCTTCCCAGTTCAAGTCATCGTAAGTTGGAACAAGACCAATTGGTGTTTCAACAGCGTTTGCACGACCTTCACAACGGTCAATGATCCACTCAAGAACACGCATGTTTTGACCGAAACCAGGCCATACGAAGTTGCCTTCAGCATCACGACGGAACCAGTTTACATTGAAGATTTTTGGTAATTTATTACCAGCAGCTTCAGCTTTTGTACTTACTTCTTGACCAAGGCTTAACCAGTGATCGAAGTAGTCAGCCATGTTGTAGCCAGCAAACGGAAGCATCGCGAATGGGTCACGACGAACGATACCTTGTTGACCAACAGCAGCAGCAGTAGTTTCAGAACCCATAGTTGCAGCTTTATAAACGCCATCAACCCAATCAAAAGCTTCAGAAACTAAAGGAACCGTATCTGCACGGCGACCACCGAAGATAAATGCAGAAATTGGAACACCTGCTGGATTTTCCCAGTCAGCATCGATAGAAGGGCATTGACCAGCAGCAACAGTGAAGCGCGCATTTGGATGAGCAGCTTTTTCACCATTTACGTGAGGTTGACCTTTCCAGTTAGTTAAGTTAGTTGGAATTTCTTTAGAAAGACCTTCCCACCATACTTGACCGTCGTTAGTTACCGCAACGTTTGTATAGATAACATCTTTGTGAAGAGTTGCCATACAGTTAGGGTTAGTCTTGGTATTTGTACCAGGAGCAACACCAAAGAAACCAGCTTCTGGATTGATGGCGTATAGACGACCATCTTCACCTGGTTTGATCCAAGCAATATCGTCACCTACAGTCTCAATTTTCCAGCCTTCATAGCCTGCTGGTGGAATTAACATTGCGAAGTTTGTTTTACCACATGCAGATGGGAATGCTGCAGCGATATAGTGTTTTTCACCTTGTGGGTTAGTCACACCAAGAATAAGCATATGTTCAGCTAACCAACCTTGTTCGCGACCCATAACAGAAGCGATACGAAGTGCTAAACATTTTTTACCAAGTAATGCGTTACCGCCATAACCAGAACCGTAAGACCAGATTTCACGAGTTTCTGGGTAATGAACGATGTATTTTTCAGGGTTACAAGGCCATGCAACGTCTTTTTGCCCTTCAGCAAGTGGAGCACCTACGGTATGAATACAAGGAATGAATTCGCCGTCTGTACCTAACACGTCATAAACTGCTTTACCCATACGTGCCATTTTACGCATGCTAACAGCAACGTAAGGAGAGTCGGTTAACTCGATACCGATATGAGCAATATGGCTTCCAAGTGGACCCATAGAGAAAGGTACAACATACATTGTACGACCTTCCATTGATCCTTCGAACAAACCATTTAACTTTTCACGCATAACAGCTGGTTCTTCCCAGTTGTTTGTCGCACCAGCATCTTCTTTCTTTTGAGAGCAAATGTAAGTACGATCTTCAACACGCGCAACATCAGATGGGTCAGAATTTGCAAGATAAGAACCAGGATGTTTTTCTTGGTTTAATTTCTGCATGGTGCCGTTAGCGATCATCAAGTCGATTAGACGTTGATACTCTTCTTCGCTTCCGTCACACCATTCGATTTTTGCTGGTTTGGTTAAGTTTGCAATTTCTTCAACCCATGCGATAAGCTTAGGATGACGAACGAATTCTGGTGCGTTCACTGTGGTCATGGTGAGGCCTATTCAAAATATGTACAACGTACAAGTCATTCATTGAGGTACAATGAAAGATCAAATAAAAAAGTGGCTGTATTAAAGCACAAAATCATAAAAAAAATAAGACTAAAGAATAAGAAATAGATATTTTGATTTTTTATTTTTTTTAATTTAAATCATATATTTATTGTTTTTTGGTGTATTTTATTCTTTACATTTTTATGTTGTATGTGTGTTATTTATATTATTTATTTTTTTTAAAATCAATAACTTGATGTTTAAATTTTTCTTGAGAATTATTATTGATTAAACAAATGATCATCATTCGAAATTTACATAAAGAGACTTTTATTAGGCGATTTTCTATACAAAATACAAGGTAAATCCTCTTTAAGATAATAAAAATGCGGACTTTAAAACCTCTCTCTATCATCTATAACCAGAAGTCGGGTTTTCATGCTTCAAAACATGAAGATATGTATGAACAATTAATGACTGTACTCACCGAATTTGGTTTTGAAATACAAGTTTTTGAATTATCGGAAGATGTTTCATTTGATGATTTAATGAATCAAGTGATTCATCGGCATAGTCAAAACGAAAATTTAGGTGTTGTTGTGGCAGCGGGTGGAGACGGGACGTTAAATGCAGTAGCATCAAAACTTCGTCATACCAATATTCCTATGGGAATTTTACCTTTGGGGACTTTTAACTACGTCGCTAAAGTTTTAGATATTCCTTTAGATTTGTTAGAGGCGGCTGAAGTCATTGCTACAGGTACACCGCGTTCTGTACATATTGCGACTATTAATGACCATGTTTATTTGAATAATGCGAGCCTAGGTCTTTATCCATTGTTTATAAAAAAACGTGAGCTCTACAATAAATACTTAGGACGTTTGCCTTTACATGCGTATACCTCAGCTTTGGATGTTTTATTAAGAGAGAATAAATCTATGAAGCTCTCCGTCACGGTTGATGGAAAAAAATATCCTGTCAAAACCCCTCTAATTTTCTTTGGTAATAATCAACTTCAACTATGTGATATGAAATTAAGAATTGCTGATTGTGCTGCACAGGGGAGAGTCGCTGGAGTAGTCATTACAAAAAGTGATAGGCTTAGTTTATTACATATGCTTTGGCAATGGATTCAAGGAAAGGTTGAAGAGACAAAAGATGTTTATAGTTTTTGTGCTGATCATGTCATTGTTGAATGTGCAAAAAAATCAAAACTTACTGTAGCTTTAGATGGTGAAATATTAGAGATGAAAACACCATTAAATTTCACTGTAGAAAAGAATGCTTTAAATATTATGGTGCCCAATGTTATTACATCTGTCTGATTTGCATTTTGGAACAGAAATTGAGGCCTGTTTAGATGCAATTCGGCTTTTTTGTACCGAGCATAAACCTGAAGTTATTGTTGTGAGTGGAGATATCACTCAGCGAGCCAGATATCAACAGTTTTATAATTGTCGTCAGTTTTTAGATAGTCTTAATATTCCTTATCTTGTTGTGCCTGGTAATCACGATATTCCGTTGTACCATGTCTGGAACCGTTTTTTCTCACCATTTACTCGCTATCAATATTTTTTTGGCCAGCTTGAACCAACTTTAGAAACTGAACATTTCTATATTGTTGGCGTAAACAGTATACGCCGCCGTTATCATACTCGTGGACATATTTCGATTGAGCAAATTCAAACTACATATGAGCGATTACAGCAGGGGCCAGAGAATAAAATCAAATTAGTGGTTTTTCATCAGCCTTTTTATACCCCGCCTGATGATGAGCATGGTATTAAAGATTGTCCCGTATTAGGGAAAATGGCTCTCGAAAAATGGAGTAAGACAGGGCTATTTGGTATGTTACATGGGCATCTTCATAAAACAGCCGTATATGATTTAACGCAAATTTATCAATTAGAAATAGATCATCCTATTTATGATATTCATGCAGGAACAGCGACATCTAGTCGTTTGCATTATCATGTTCCAAATAGTTTTAATGTCATTTCAAATGAAGGAAGAATTAATCATTATTGGTTTAATTATGATTTAAAGATTTTTCAATTAATTTAATTTATAAAAATTCTATAAGACATTTAACTTAAGAGTAGATTGATAAAATTTTATCCATTACAATGCCTAAGCTTTAAATTCTATATATGGGGAATAGGAAAACATTCTTAATGTTTTATCATTTTAAAAATAATATTAATGGATACATAAAAATTTTTAACTATATAAAAAGCCATGTTTTTAACTAGCTATAATAAGGGTTTTAGTATTTTGTGAAATTTAATAATATTTTGTAAAATGAGTATCTATTGACTCAATATTTTAGAAAAACTTAATAATATTTAAAATTTCATGGTGGATAAATGGTACAAGTATCATTAATGGCAAATAATGCTTCAAAAAATAATACAGTTGATATTGATGTAGGCCAGACAAAAACTATTGTAGTAGATCCTAAAGAAATCGCAAAGATCGATATAAGCCCAGAAAAAATTGCCTCAATAACAAGAGAAGGAAATAATGCAATTATTCATCTAAAAGATGGAACTGAAATTATTTTAGAAAACTATTTTATTAGCGAAAATCCGCAAATTCTTTTAAATGATGGGCAGAGTTATTGGACTGCCAGTTTAGGTGAAGATGCTACTGGACAGACTACTGTTAATTATTTAGAAGTAAAAGATGCACCAAAACTTATAGACTCTTCATCTTCTGTACCTCTCTGGACTGGGGTGGTCAGTGCTTTAGCAGGCGCAGGAACAATTGCTTTACTGTCACGGAAAGATCCTAAAGACACGACCCCTCCTGAGCCAGGTAATTTGATTCTCAAAAATCTTTTAGACTCAGGCGCCTCAACAACCGACCAGATCACTCAAGATAAAAACTTCACTTTAAAGATTGAGGGACAGGAAAGTGGAAGTCGAGTAACGTATTTGGTCTCTACCGATGATGGTAAGACGTGGCAAGAAACAACCGCAACTCAAAAAGATTTAGTGGATGGAAATTATCTTTACAAAGCTGTAGTAACAGACCGAGCTGGAAATGCATCGGAAACTGCTATACAAAAAGTGGTTGTGGATACCACAGCACCGCAAGCAGGTGAACTAACTTTATCTGATTTGAGCGATACAGGCGTCTCAGCAACTGATCAGATTACGCAAGATCGAACTTTTGATTTAAAGATTGGCGGACAAGAAGTAAATAGCCAAATTACTTACTGGATGTCGAAAGATGATGGTAAGACGTGGCAGGAAACAACCGTAACTCAAAAAGATTTAGTAGATGGAAGTTATCTTTACAAAGCTGTAGTAACAGACCGAGCTGGAAATGCTTCGGAAACTGCTATACAAAAAGTCGTTGTGGATAGCACAGCACCGCAAGCAGGTGAACTAACTTTATCTGATTTGAGCGATACAGGTGTTTCAGCAACTGATCAGATCACTCAAGATAAAAACTTCACTTTAAAGATTGAGGGACAGGAAAGTGGAAGTCGAGTAACGTATTTGGTCTCTACCGATGATGGTAAGACGTGGCAGGAAACAACAGTAACTCAAAAAGATTTAGCTGATGGAAGTTATCTCTATAAAGCTGTAGTAACAGACGTTGCAGGTAATACCTCAGAAACTGCTATGCAAAAAGTGGTTGTGGATAGCACAGCACCGCAAGCAGGTGAACTAACTTTATCTGATTTGAGCGATACAGGTGTTTCAGCAACTGATCAGATTACGCAAGATCAAACTTTTGATTTAAAGATTAACGGACAAGAAGTAAATAGCCAAATTACTTACTGGATATCGAAAGATGAAGGAAAGACATGGCAGGAAATCACAGTAGCTCAAAAAGATTTAACCGATGGTGTTTACCAATATAAAGCTATAGTTACAGACGTTGCAGGCAATACCTCAGAAACCGCTATACAAAAAGTCGTTGTCGATACAACAGCGCCGCAAGCAGGTGAATTAACTTTATCTGATTTGACTGATACGGGTATATCAGCAACGGATTGGATTACGCAAGATAATAATTTTAATTTGAAGCTAACTCAACCAATTGTGATTGGAGAGCAAGCTGCTTTATTAGACCACTATGAAGTCTCTACCGATGAAGGAAAAACTTGGCAGGAGACAACAGATGATCAAAAAGATTTAGCTGATGATATTTATCTCTATAAAGCCGTAGTAACGGATCTTGCTGGCAATATCTCAGAAACCGCTGTACAAAAAGTGATTGTAGATAATTCTTTAAATATTGAATCAACTACAGTAACTGTAAAGCCGATTACTGAAGACAATACAATAAGTCTAGTTGAAAAAGATCAAGTTATTTCTATAAGACTGGACGTAGATAATCTACCAACAGATTTAAATAGCTCACTGACTTCAATAAATACGATATTAAATGATGTTATTTATAACTTTCATTTTGATGAGCTAACCCAAGAATGGGTTACTGAAATTCCAGCAGAGTTTCTGTGGTCAGAAGAATCGCAAACCAATATATCAATTGATATTAGCCTTACTGATCAAGCTGGCAATACAGCGATTATTAAACAGATTCAAAATTATAATGTAGATCATACTCCGAATTCACCAACACTAGATTCACTAACTTTTAATAATATAGATGGAGCTATCATTTCGGGGAACGCATATAAAGGAAGTAAAGTCGATATCTACAATAAAAATGGAGATTGGCTTACAAGTACAATAGCCAATGAAGAGGGTAAATTTACCTTACAAAATCTTTCAATTAGCTCAAATGATGAGGTTTATGCAGTTGCTACTTATAATGGATACAGCAGCGAAAAATCATCAATTGGACTAGTTACTGAAGTTCCAGCTCTTAGTATTTTACGAATTAGTCCAGAAGGTGTGATCACTGGTTATGCGACCGAAGGCAGTCATTTTATTGTAAAAGATCAGAATGGAAATATTCTACAAGAGTTTAAATCTATTGCATTTGAGGGCTCAGGTATTACGCCTTTTAGTGTAATAGCATTAGGTGAAGTCAGACCATTTACTTTGTCCCTCGACCAACCTTTGAAGGAAGGTACTCAAATTATTATCTCTACCGATAAAGATAATGTTTCAGGCCATCCACAATATATTACCGCAGACTATACGCCCGCAGTATTTTTAGAAACTCCACAATTTGATATCAGTGGTGAAACCTTATCAGTACATGTCAATGAACCTAACAGCCTTATTCTTGTGTTTTCCGGAACAGGAAATCTAATTGCTAACGGTGTTACAGATGAGCAAGGTTTTGCAAGCTTATCTGTACTCCAATTTTTAAAAGAAGGCGAATCGGTTACCGTACAGGTAGTAGATAAAAATCAAAATACAAGTGAAGCTCTAATCGAAGTTCCAAACTTTGCTTATATTCCACATGTTGAACGTATTACACAAGAAGGCTTAATTTCTGGGTTCGCTGAAGATAATAGTACGGTAATTGTGCGTGATGCTGACGGTAATGAATTAGGGAAGGTTACATTAGGTGATGACAATAGTTGGAATGAATTTAGTCATTTTAGCTTGAGTGTAAACCGTCCTTTAATTGATGGAGAGCAAATTTCCGTTCAAATTATTGATAATAAAGGTCTGATGAGCCCTGATCAGAATATTGTTGTAGATCTGACTCCTCCACCTGTTCCAACAGATTTAAATTTCAATGATGTTGGTGATCTAGTTTATGGTCATGCAGAACCTTTCTCTGAAATTTTCGTTAAAGATGGACAAGGAAACATTCTTAATAAATGGTTTTGGAATAACTGGACCGACGAGAGTGGAAGTTTCTCGATAGAATTAGGTATGTTTTTAACCAATGCTGAGACAGTTTATGTTACGGCTACAGATGTAAATGGAAATGTAAGTTTAGCTGCTCAGATACAGGCGCCTAACTATGCTTTTGCCCCATATGTGGATAGCTTTACTTCGGACGGAGTGATAAGTGGGCAAGCTGAAAATAATAGTACTCTCATTGTTAAAGATGCCAAAGGTGAAGTCGTAGCTGAAATTAAAGTCGGTGAAGATAACGGCTGGAATGGATCAAGTTATTTTAAACTCCAACTTGATCGCCCTCTTGTTGATGGTGAGCAGTTCTTCTTATCAATTAAGGATGCTCGTGGACAAATAAGCACCGATACTGTAATTACCGCTGATACAGTTCCTCCTACACCAGCCAGTAATTTAGTTTTCTCAGAAGATGGTTCATATCTTACGGGGGTAGCAGAACTGAATACTACGATTCAGGTTTTTGATCATAATGGTCAGCCATTGAATATATGGAATAATACCGTCAACTCGGACGGTACATTTACTGTTTTCTTAGGTAGCAATAATTTACATGGAGAGGCATTCACGGTCACTGTTAAAGACCAAGCTGGAAATGTGAGTGAAGTTGTTTCAATTAAAGCTCCACTTGATGATATCGCACCAAATCCAATTAAAAATATTTTACTTGATGCAAACGGTCAAAACTTTACAGCACAAGCGGAAGCAAATAGTCAGATTGAAGTTTTTGATTCATTGGGTAATCAGACGGGTTGGGGCTCTACAGATAGTGCTGGTAATGTCTCAGGCTTTTTCAATCAAACCTATTTACATGGTG
Source organism: Acinetobacter sp. ACIN00229 (assembly GCF_016106645.1). Lineage (NCBI taxonomy): Bacteria > Pseudomonadati > Pseudomonadota > Gammaproteobacteria > Moraxellales > Moraxellaceae > Acinetobacter > Acinetobacter sp. ACIN00229. The sequence goes on along the minus strand of NZ_JADWOM010000019.1, from coordinate 47,127 downwards.
AGGAACTCACTTTTGTTGTCATAGATCGAGTTGGTAACCGCAGTGTCGAATTTAAGCAAAATGCTTTAATTGATACCATTGCACCAAATCCGATTGAAAATATCATTTTCAACGAAAATGGCCAAAGCTTTATAGCTCAGGCAGAAGCTGGAAGTTCTATTGATGTATTAGATCAGGCTGGAAATAAGATTGGTTTTGGGTATACCGATAGCTCAGGTAATGTATCTGGTTATTTTCAGCAAGTTTACTTACATGGTGAGGAACTCACTTTTGTTGTAGTAGATCGAGCGGGTAACCGCAGTGCAGAGATCAAGCAGAGTGCTTTGAATGACGATGCCGCGCCAAATCCCATTGAAAATATTGTATTAGATATCAATGGACAGAGCTTTACAGCTCAGGCTGAAGCAAATAGCCAGATTGAAATTAAAAATACCAATGGTGACATTATTGGTTATGGATCAGCAGATAGCACAGGCAATGTTTCTGGTTACTTGTATCAGGTCTATTTACATGGCGAAGAGCTTACTTTTGTTGTCGTTGACCGAGCGGGTAACCGTAGTACAGAAGTTAAGCAGAATGCTTTGATTGATGATATTGCACCAAATCCGATTGAAAATATTGTACTTGACTCAAACGGTCAAAACTTTACGGCACAAGCAGAAGCAAATACTCAAGTTGAAGTTAGAAATGCTGCAGGTGAGGTCATCGGTTCAGGTTATGTAGATGGTGCTGGTAATGTGTCAGGTTATTTATATCAAGTCTATTTACATGGAGAAGAACTCACTTTTGTTGTCGTTGACCGAGCGGGTAACCGTAGTACAGAAGTTAAGCAGAATGCTTTGATTGATGATATTGCACCGAATCCGATTGAAAATATTGTACTTGATGCGAACGGACAGAACTTTACAGCTCAGGCAGAAGCAAACGCTCAGATTGAAATCAAAAATGCTGCTGGTGAAGTCATAGGATATGGTTCAACCGATAGCATGGGCAATGTTTCAGGTTACTTATATCAGGTTCATTTACATGGAGAAGAAATTACTTTTGTTGTAATTGACCGAGCGGGTAACCGCAGTACAGAGGTTAAACAAAATGCTTTAAATGATGACATTGCTCCGAATGCGATTGAAAACATCATTTTCAATGAAAATGGTCAAAACTTTACAGCGCAAGCTGAAGCGAATAGCCAAGTTGAAGTTAAAAATGCTGCAGGTGAGCTTGTAGGTTCAGGTTATGTAGATAGTGCTGGTAATGTCTCAGGTTACTTGAATCAAATTTACTTAAAAGGTGAGGAACTTACTTTTGTTGTGATTGATCAAGCTGGTAATCGTAGCGTTGAAGTAAAACAAACAGCCTTTCTTGATAATACTGCACCAGAAAATGCTACTAATTTAGTATTTAGCGAAGATGGTTCATATCTAACTGGTATGGCTGAGCCAAATGCTACGATTCAGATATTTGATCAGAATGGTCAATTGGTAAATCAGTGGAATAATAATGTTAATTGGGATGGAACATTTAACATCTCTTTATACAGTAACTACTTGCATGGCGAAGAGTTAAAGGTAGTTGTAGTAGATCGGGCTGGTAATTTGAGTGGTGGGGTTACTGTAAAAGCACCGCTAGATGATATTGCTCCTGTGGCTGCAAGTAATCTCACGTTTAGTGAAGATGGTTCATCCCTTTCTGGTGTAGCTGAGCCAAATGCTACGATTCAGATTTTTGATCAGAATGGTCAACAGGTGAATACGTGGAGTCAGAGTGTAAATGCTGATGGTACATTCACTATTTTCTTGGGTAGCTCTAATTTACATGGTGAAGAATTCACAGTTATTGTTAAAGATCGAGCTGGAAATGTGAGTGATGTTGTTTCAGTTAAGGCTCCATTTGATGATATTGCGCCAAATCCGATTAAAAATATTGTACTTGATCCGAACGGTCAAAACTTTATAGCGCAGGCAGAAGCAAATAGTAATATAGAAGTCAGAAATGCTGAGGGTGTGTTAATAGGGCTTGGTTCTGCAGATAACGAAGGTAATGTGACAGGTTACTTCTATCAAGTCTATTTACATGGAGAAGAATTAACTTTCGTTGTCATAGATCGAATGGGCAATCAAAGTGTCGAACTTAAGTTAAATGCTTTGGTGGATACGATTGGGCCGAATCCAATTGAAAATATTACCTTTAATGAAAACGGTCAAAGCTTTACAGCACAAGCAGAAGTAAATAGTTTTATTAGTGTCAAAAATGCTGCGGGTGAGTTTGTTGGTTATGGTTATGTCGATAGCACTGGTAATGTGACAGGCTACTTCAATCAGGTTTATTTAAAAGGTGAGGAACTCACTTTTATTGTTATAGATAGAGCAGGTAATCAAAGTATTGAATTTAAGCAAAATGCTTTAACTGATGATATTGCACCAAATCCGATTGAAAATATTGTATTAGATATCAATGGTCAGAACTTTACAGCTCAAGCGGAAGCAGATAGTCGAATCGAAGTTAAAAATACTGCGGGTGAGGTGATAGGTTCTAGTTATGTAGATAGTACAGGTAATGTGTCAGGTTCTTTTAATCAAGTCTATTTACATGGAGAAGAGCTTACTTTTGTTGTCGTTGACCGAGCAGGTAACCGCAGTATAGAGGTCAAGCAGAATGCCTTAATTGATGATGTTGCACCAAATCCAATTGAAAATATTGTACTCGACTCAAACGGTCAAAACTTTACGGCGCAAGCAGAAGCAAATACTCGGATTGAAGTCAAAAATGCTGCGGGTGAGGTGATAGGTTCTGGTTATGTAGATGGTACTGGAAATGTGTCAGGTTCTTTTAATCAAGTCTATTTACATGGAGAAGAGCTTACTTTTATTGTAATTGATCAAGCAAGTAACCGAAGTATTGAGGTTAAACAAAATGCTTTAATTGATGATGTTGCACCGTCAGCTGCTTCAAATATTACGTTAACGTCAGACGGATTGCTTTTGGGTGAAGCCGAGCCAAACTCAACTGTTGAAATTATTGATCAATATGGCGCTGTTATCACAACAACTTATGTTTGGTACGATGGCACATTTAATCAATGGATTAAGCTGAGTCAATACCAGACACAAAATTTAAGTATCGTTGTTAAAGATATTGCTGGCAACCGAAGTGAAGTTGCTCATCAGTTAGTACCTGTATTTACCAACTCACCAATTGCTGCAACAGAGCTAAAATTGGATGTTGATGGCCATATTCTGACAGGGAAGGCAACAGCCGGAATGACGATTGTTGTTACATCTACTGGTGGTCAGATCATTAATGGAGGGTGGAATAATACTGTGAATGAAGATGGTAGTTTTGCTATTCCGTTAAATGACTATTATCTACAAGAACAGATATTACAAGTTCGAGTTTATGACCTGAATACGAATCAATATAGCCTAATCTCTGAAATTAGTGCGCCTTTAGACAATATTGCTCCAGTAATTAATGATGTGGTGATTAGTAATGACGGTTATGGCATTACTGGGCAAACTGATTCAAAAGTAATCATTAAAGTAATGGATGCGGATGGAGATTTTAGAGCAGAATTTCAATCGGATGAAGCTGGATATTTCAATGCTAGTATTTATCCACCTATATTACGTGGAGAGCAGTTATTTATCACGGCAACAGATTTAGCTAAAAATATAAGTTCTCCATTTAATATTACTTTTAATGCAGATATTAATGCACCTCCATCAGCAAATCATGTTGTGGTATCTGAAAATGGTTTCTTTGTTGAGGGAACTGCTTCACTAAATAGTGAGGTGCGCATTTTTGATGTGTATAGTAATTATATTGGTGGCGGTTCTGTAGATGAAACAGGGCATTTTAATATCCAGTTATACTCACCTCAGGCGAATGGACAAACTTTACGCGTTGTTGTGGAGCAAAATGGCTATCAAAGCGTTTATACAGAAATTAAGGCACCTATAGACACTGTCGCACCAAATGCAGCAACTCAGCTTGTCTTAGAAGATGGAAATGTACTTTCAGGGCAGGCGGAAGCATATTCAACTGTTAATATTTTTGATGCTAATAATAATCAGGTTGGCCAAACCACTGTCGGAAGTGATGGAACCTTCACAATACACTTATGGTCCCAATATTGGCATGGAGAAACATTGACGGTAAAAGTAGTTGATGGCAATCAAAATGAGAGTGGGGGTACAACTGTTGTAGCTATAAATGATACAACAGCACCGAAAATAGCCACACAGCTTGCCATGAATGGATGGAGCGAGCTCACGGGACATGCAGAAAGTAAGGCTACTCTTGAAGTTACATATCATTTTGCTGATCAAGAACCTTTTGTAACAAATACTATGGTCATGGCAGATGGAACTTTCTCTACTTATATGTATGAGAATGTGACATCATTTGATATTACTGTTATTGATCGTGCAGGAAATCGTAGTGAAACTATCAGCAAAACAGTTAATGATTTAACTACAATCACTGTTGATCAGTTTATAGGGGATGCTACAGATAATATTTATATAGTTGATCATATAAGTGATTTTGTTCAAGAGTATGGCGTTGCTACTGTTAATGTATTTCAGGATGTCTGGATAGATACAAGTCATTATGAGGAGCAATGGGTAGCTTCTGGTTATACTGATAATATATGGGTAGATACAAGCCATTTTGAAAATGTTTGGATTGACACAAGTTACTCCCAAGATATTTGGATTGATACAAGCTATTATCAAGATACATGGGTCGTTGATGGCGTAATAGACGTCTACATGGACTCAAATGGCATAAATTACTATTCAGATGATGGTTCGTATAATCAATATGTGAATACGTACTATGATTATAATTTAAATCAATGGCAGTCAGGATATGAACTATCAGGTCCTAATACTCTAGAGGTTGGACATCTTGAACAACAACTCGTTCAAGATGGACACTATGAATCTCAATGGATTGAACAAGGTTATTATGAGCAACAATATGTGTTTGATGGTCATAATGAAGAGGTTTGGGTAGATACGAGTCATTACGAAAGTGTTTGGGTTCAAAGTGGTTATTCGGAAACACAAATAGTTGGGTCTGAACTTAAAGATACGGATTTTGGTGGACACGATAAAATAATTAGTTCTGTGAGTTATAGTCTGGTTGGATATTCTGATTGGTCGACAAATATAGAAAGTGGTCGTTATGTTGAAGACTTGGAGTTAGTTGGCTCTGCTCATCTAAATGCAACAGGCAATGCTTTAGATAATCTTTTAACAGGTAACTCTGGGAATAACGTTTTGAATGGGCGTGAAGGTAATGATACCTATATGACTAATGACGGTGCTGATACCATTTTGTTCCAATTGCTAAATAGCCAAGATGCGACTGGCGGGAATGGACATGACACGGTGTTAGATTTTACTTTAGGTGATGTAAGAACTGACCTCCAAGCTGACAAAATTGATTTAAGTGAACTATTAATTGACTATTCTAAAGATGTAAGCACATTAGCGAAATTTATTACTGTAGAGCAAGATGCTGGAAACACGACTATTAGTCTTGACCGAGATGGCGAAGGTACAATGTTTAGTAGTGTGTCATTGATAACTTTAAATCAGGTAAATACAACATTAGATGAATTGTTGAATAATCAGCAACTCTTTGTTTAACATTAAAATTTATCTTTATAAAAGAGGCTATGAAAATAGCCTCTTTTATTTTGTGCTTTAAATTTAATAAAAACTCTTCACAACCTGTTAAAAAATGACCAAAAAAGATAAGTTTTTTTTCATTTCCCCCTTGAAGCCTTTTTTTTCATCCCCACAAAAGTGACATCTAAATATTTTGTTATTGCTCTGGATTAAAGCAATAACGATTAATCAAAAAGACTTAGTCTGATGGAGTTAATTATGAGCAACATTCGTCCATTACATGATCGCGTTGTAATTCGTCGCGTAGAAGAAGAAACCAAAACTGCTGGTGGTATTTTACTTCCAGGTTCTGCTGCTGAAAAACCATCTCAAGGTGAAGTAATTGCAGTAGGTAATGGTCAAATCACTGAGAATGGCGTACGTGCTTTGGATGTTAAAGTTGGTGACAAAGTATTGTTTGGTACTTATGCAGGTACAACAGTGAAAGTAAGTGGTGAAGAACTCTTAATCATGAAAGAGTCAGACATTTTAGCTGTGTTGGAAGGCTAATCAATCCATAACTCAATTCATTATCAGATTCAGTATTTAAAAAGATTTGGAGTTTAATATGTCAGCTAAAGACGTAAAATTTGGTGATTCAGCTCGCTCAAAAATGATTGCAGGCGTAAACGTACTTGCAGATGCTGTTAAAGTGACTTTAGGCCCTAAAGGTCGTAACGTAGTGATTGACCGTTCTTTCGGTGCTCCACACATCACTAAAGACGGTGTAACTGTTGCTAAAGAAATTTCATTAAAAGACAAGTTTGAAAACATGGGTGCTCAACTTGTTCGTGAAGTTTCTAGCAAAACTAATGACATCGCTGGTGACGGTACTACAACTGCAACTGTACTTGCTCAAGCAATTTTAAATGAAGGGATCAAATCTGTAACTGCAGGCATGAACCCAATGGATTTAAAACGTGGTATCGATATCGCAGTAAAAACTGTAGTTGAAAATATCCGTTCAAATGCAAAACCTGCTGATGATTTTAAAGCGATCGAACAAGTTGGTTCTATCTCTGCTAACTCTGATACTACTGTTGGTAAACTTATCGCTCAAGCGATGGAAAAAGTAGGTAAAGAAGGTGTAATCACTGTAGAAGAAGGTTCTGGCTTCGAAGACGCTTTAGACGTTGTAGAAGGTATGCAGTTTGACCGTGGTTATATCTCTCCGTACTTTGCAAACAAGCAAGATACTTTAACAGCAGAGCTTGAAAACCCGTTCATTCTTCTTGTTGACAAAAAAATCGGTAATATTCGTGAATTGATTTCTGTTTTAGAAGCAGTTGCGAAAACTGGTAAACCACTTCTTATCATCGCTGAAGATGTTGAAGGCGAAGCGCTTGCTACACTTGTTGTAAACAACATGCGCGGTATTATCAAAGTATGTGCTGTTAAAGCTCCTGGTTTCGGTGACCGTCGTAAAGCAATGCTTCAAGACATCGCAATCTTGACTGGCGCAACTGTTATTTCTGAAGAAGTTGGTATGTCTTTAGAACAAGCAACTCTTCAAGATTTAGGTACTGCACACAAGATCACTGTTTCTAAAGAAAACACTGTAATTGTTGATGGTGCTGGTGATGCAGCTGCTATTGCTGAGCGTGTTCAGCAAATCCGTGCTCAAATTGAAGAATCTTCTTCAGAATACGACCGTGAAAAATTACAAGAACGCGTTGCTAAATTAGCAGGCGGTGTTGCTGTAATTAAAATCGGTGCGGCAACTGAAGTTGAAATGAAAGAGAAGAAAGACCGAGTAGACGACGCACTTCATGCAACTCGTGCAGCAGTTGAAGAAGGTGTGGTTGCTGGTGGTGGTGTTGCGCTAGTACGTGCTGTAAACGTATTAGACAACCTAAAAGGTGCTAACGAAGATCAAACAGCGGGTATCAATATTTTACGCCGCGCGATCGAAGCTCCACTTCGTCAAATTGTTGCGAACGCTGGTGATGAGCCATCTGTAGTTATCAATGCAGTTAAAGGCGGTGAAGGTAACTTTGGTTATAACGCTGCAACTGGCGAATATGGCGATATGTTAGAAATGGGTATTCTTGACCCAGCTAAAGTAACTCGTTCTGCACTTGAACACGCTGCTTCTGTAGCTGGTTTAATGTTAACTACAGAATGTATGATTACTGACATTCCAGAAGATAAACCAGCTGTTCCAGATATGGGCGGTATGGGTGGTATGGGCGGAATGATGTAATAACGCATCAACGCTTGAACTAAAAAAATCCCTGTTTATACAGGGATTTTTTATTTTACGTGATTTTAAGAAATAGTTAAGTTCAATAACTTATATTAAAAAACAGGAACAGCAGCTAGAAGTTCCTCTTTGTTACAGCCATGCTTATTTACTTATAAGCATGGTTTTTTTTATCCTAATAAAATGAACAACCATGTAATAGCAATAATAGAAAGCGCAACAAATTGAGCCGCACTTCCCATATCTTTTGCATTTTTAGAAAGCTGATGTTTTTCAAGAGACACTCGGTCAACAACTGCTTCAATAGCCGAATTGAACAGTTCAACGATCATTGCAAATAGACATACGATAATGAGTAAGACGTGTTCACTGCGGGTTACGTCAAGAAAGAAACTAACTGGAATTAAAATAAGATTAATCAAAACAATTTGGCGGAAAGCTGCTTCATTTTTATATGCTGCTTTAAATCCGGAAATCGAGTAGCCGGTTGCATTTAATATACGCTTAAGGCCTGTTTTACCTTTGTAAGGAGAATAGCTATTCATTTACTTATATTTCTGACACATTTCATGCATTATATAATTTGGGTCTTAAAAAATTATTAAATCTTTTTTAAAGATTTTGACTTTATAACTGAATAGAGAAGAAGAGATGAAAAAATTATGTGTAGCTTTGGGTTTTGCATTTTGTAGCATGCATGCTGCGTATGCCGAGCAAACTCCTACTCAACAAGTACCTGGATATTATAAGCATCAATTCGGAAAATACCGTGTAACGTCTTTACTTGATGGCACGATTTATCTAAATCCTAACTTGTTTAAAAATTTAAATCAGACTCAGAAAACTAAAATATTAACTAAATATGCAGCTGTGAATGAGAAGGGTATTCAAACTTCGGTCAATGCATTTTTAGTAGATGATGGTAAGAATTTAACGCTTGTCGATAGTGGTGCAGCAAGTTGTTTTGGCCCACAACTGGGTTCGATTGCAAAAAATATTGAATTGGCAGGTTATCAACTTGCTAATGTAAAAACAGTATTGCTCACACATTTACACCCAGACCATGTATGCGGCATTGCTCAAAATGGGAAAGCTGTATTTCCAAATGCAACCGTTTATGCACATGAACGCGAAGCTGATTACTGGCTAAATCCTGCTTCTGAAAAAACAGTACCAGCAGATAAAAAGCAAAACTATTTAGGTACTGTGAAAAACATAAAAACTGCTCTTGCTCCATATCAAGCAAAAAAAGCATTCAAGACATTTAAAGATGGCGATGTTATTCAAGGTTTTGAAGTGATAGATACGCGCGGTCATACACCTGGGCATCATAGCTTTCGCTTAAAGAGTAATGATCAGCAAATCATTTTTGTTGGAGATATTGTTCACTCGCATTCTTTGCAGTTTGATGCTCCAAAAACTGGTGTGGATTTTGATGTGAATTCTGAGCAGGCGATTAATACCCGTTTAAAAATGTTCGCTGAAATTTCAAATAAGCAGCAATGGGTTGCAGCACCACATTTACCATTCCCAGGCATTGGCCATGTTTATAAGGTAAACGCCGAGCAATATCAGTGGATCCCACTTTATTTTGATAATGTCGTAGAGAAATAAAAAAAACAGGGCATTTATTGCCCTGTTTTTTATTAAAAGCTTTAATTATTTTGCGGCTTTTTCATAATTAATAACGGCTTCACGGCCAAGTGCTGGGTCATCTGTAAAGATTCCATCAACACCCGCTTTGAAGTAGGCTTCAAACTCTTTTAAAGCACCAGTTGGGCAGCGCTCAGCTGGTTTATCTTGACTGCATTTTAAAGGCTTTGGTAAGAAATTATTTTCTGGACGGAAAGTATAAGGATGTACTTTTAAGCCAGCTTTATGCGCATCAGAAATAAACGAAGTCGTTTGAACTGAGCCATTGTCATTAAAGTTTAGAATATAACCTTTACTTGGTCCTACACCGTTTGCATATTTAGCTACGTCTTTTAAGCTTTGTGCTGTGGCTAAATCAGCATAAGTTTTAGTTTCACCAGATTCAACGAAGTCGGCTGGTTGCGAAGTTTTAGAGTCATAAAGTTGAATAATTTGTGCATGTTTAATGGTTTTATGAAGGTCGAGCTGATCTTTTAAATATTTTAAATTACTCACTTCAAAAGACTGTAAATAGACAGGTGCAATATCACGTGTATATTCATATTTGGCTAGTGTTTTAAGAAGAGTATCTTCCATTGCCAGATTATGATTTTTAAAGTAAGTCGGATGTTTGGTTTCAATATATAAACCAATAATTTTTCCTGTTTTTTTATAATTTGCTTCTGCCAGCTCAATCACTTGTTCTAGAGTCGGGACAGGGTAGAGATCATTATAAACTGTGTTTGCAGGTCGGAACTCTGGAATACGTTCACGCGCTTTAAGTTGGTTTAATTCACTTAAAGTGAAGTCTTCTGTAAACCAACCTGTTAAGTCTTTACCATCAATATTTTTTGTTGTTTTACGGTCTGCAAACTGAGTTAAAGTGCTTACATTGGTTGTTCCACCAATCTCATTTTCATGGCGAGTAACTAACACGCCGTCTTTTGTAGATACTAAATCCGGTTCAATAAAATCTGCACCATCATCAATGGCTTTTTGATACGAAGCTAAAGTGTGTTCAGGGCGTAAAGCGCTAGCGCCACGGTGCCCAATCACTAAAATCTTAGGAAGTTGATACTCTGGTGTAGTTGGCGTGTTTTCAGTTTTATCATCGTCATTACAACCAACCAAGCTAATTAAACTTAAGCATAAAATTGCTCTTTTAAACATAATTCTACTCATATTGTTTTAGTTGAAACGGCTCTAGTCTGCTTATTGAGTTTGACGTGATCATGAAGAATTCATGAATTTTCAGTGACACTTGTTAAAACCTTCTTTATGGGTTTGTAGGAAATGCCTATTCCTGCTTTGTTTTTGTCCTAATTGCATTTATTGTGTTAATTCTACTTGTCTTTTATATATCGCTCGTTGATGATCAAGATGCCGAATTCGGTATTGCCACCCGTTAATTGACGACTTAATTCTGAGCAGCCATGCTATCTAAATTTTTTATTCAGCGCCCTATTTTTGCCAGTGTACTTGCAATTATTGTTATGGCATTTGGTATTTTCTCGGTTCTGAATTTGCCAGTAGAACGCTACCCCGATATTGCACCTCCAAAAATTACAGTATCGGCAAGTTATAGTGGGGCAGATGCACAAACGGTTGAGCAAAGTGTTACTCAGATTTTAGAACAGCAAATACAAGGTATTGATCACTTACTTTATTTTAGTTCTACCAGTGACTCGTCGGGACGTAGCCGAATTACGATCAGTTTTGATAATGGAACAAATCCAGATACGGCACAGGTACAAGTACAAAATAGTATTAGTGGCGTGATAAGACGTTTACCAGATGAAGTACAACGCCAAGGGGTGACGGTAAGTAAGTCTCTGGGCGATACTTTCATGGTAGTAGGTTTATATGACTCGACTGGTAAAGCGGGGAATATTGAGCTATCAGACTATTTAACGACACACGTGGTAGATAACCTGAACCGTATTGAAGGGGTGGGTGAGTCTGATGTCTTTGGTTCGCAATATGCAATGCGAATCTGGTTAAACCCTGATAAATTAAAACAATATAATTTAATGCCAAGTGATGTTGCCAGTGCAATTACCGCTCAAAATACCCAAGTGGCTGCGGGTGCAATTGGTGATTTACCTGTTATTGATGGGCAATATTTAAATACTAAAGTTACAGCTGGTTCTCGACTAAAAACAGTCGAAGATTTTAAAAATATTGTAGTGAAATCAAACCAAACAGCGAGCTATGTCTATTTAAAAGATATAGCTAGAGTTGAGTTGGGTGCAGAAAACTATCAGTCTTTTAACACCATTAATGGTTATCCTGCCGCAGGTTTAGGTATTTCACTATCTTCGGGTGCAAATGCCATTCAGACCTCTAAACTCATCCATCAAACTCTAGATCAGCTTACAACTAAACTACCTGCGGGTTATAAAATTGTTTATCCACGTGATAACACGCCGTTTGTTCAAGAGTCGATTAAGGAAGTCGTAAAGACGCTTATTGAAGCGATTATTTTAGTTATTCTGGTAATGTTTTTGTTCTTGCAAAGCTGGCGCGCGACACTCATTCCGAGTATTACCGTTCCGGTTGTTATTTTAGGAACTTTTGCTGTTTTATATGTGCTCGGTTTTAGCATTAATACCTTAACCTTATTTGCACTGGTACTCGCCATTGGCTTGTTAGTGGATGACGCGATTGTAGTCGTGGAAAACGTTGAACGGCTTATGCATGAACAGCACTTAACTCCGAAAGAAGCAGCTATTGAGTCAATGGGCGAAATTAGTGGTGCTTTAATTGGGATTACATTGGTATTAACTGCTGTTTTTATTCCAATGTCTTTTTTAGGTGGCTCAATTGGGGTGATTTACCGCCAGTTTTCAATTACCTTAGTTGCTGCTATGGCATTATCGCTCGTTGTTGCATTAGTTCTAACACCTGCATTGTGTGCCTTAATTTTAAAGCCTAGCCCTCAGCCTATGCGTTGGGCAGTTTGGTTTAACCAAAAGATTGATCAACTTAAAAATCAATATATCAAGATCGTCCAAACAAGCATTCGTTACAGTAAGTCGGTTGTTGTGATTTTTGTGGCTTTAATTGCTGTATTCATGCTGTTCTATAGCGGTTTAAAAAGTGGATTTATTCCTAAAGAAGATCAAGGGATTTTAAGTGTTCAAATTAAACTTGTTGATAGCGCCCCGATTTCTCAAAGTCAGAAAATTGGTGAACAAGTTCGTCAATATTTCTTAACTCAAGAAGATAAAAATGTGGATTTAGTCTTAATCCGCTATGGTCGAAACAATTCGGGTACAGGGCAAAATTTAGCACAAGGGTTCATTGCTTTAAAACCGTGGGATGTGCGTACCGGAAAAGAAAACTCAGCGGATGCTATACAAAAGCGGGCAATGAAATATTTTAGTCAATTAAATAATGCTCAAATTAATGTGACTTTGCCGCCTTCGGTAAATGGTTTAGGTCAAACCGATGGTATGGATTTATGGATTCAAGATTTAAATGGGCAAGGGCAAGATTTTCTAGATAGTACCTTCCGTCAATTACAAACTCAAAGTAAAAATTATTCAACTTTTGAAAACTTTGATAAGCAATCAACCAATAGTAAAGCAAATCTCAATATCAAAATTGATCAGAAACAAGCATTAGCAAATGGTTTAGAACTACCCGCGATTAACAACACTTTGTCGAGTGCGTGGGGCGGAACATATGTGAATGACTTTATTGACCGTGGTCGTATTAAGCGTGTCATGATTCAAGGTGATGCCGAGTTCAGATCGAAGCCTGAAGATTTATATAACTGGTCTGTGCGTAACAACCAAAATGAAATGGTGCCTTTTAGTTCATTTGCTAACTTTAGCTGGGGTGGTGCTCCTGAAATCGTAAAACGCTATATGGGTTATAGTGCTTTGCAGTTACAAGCAGATGTTGCGAGTGGTAGCAGTTCAGGTCAGGCAATGAAAGATGTTGAACAACTTGTGAATCAGCAAAAAGATGTCGGTTTAGCTTGGACAGGTTTATCTTTTGAAGAACAGAAGTCGACAAATCAGGCTGTCTGGTTATATTTAATTTCGGCAGGCTTTATTTTCTTATGTTTAGCAGCTTTATATGAAAGCTTAAGCATTCCAGCCGCTGTGATGACCTCTATTCCGCTAGGTGTTGGAGGAAGTGTCATTTTCTCTTATATTTTCGGATTACCAAATGATGTGTATTTCCAGATTGCACTGTTAACCACAATTGGTCTGTCATGTAAAAACGCAATTTTAATTGTTGAGTTTGCAGCTTTGGCTCAAGAAAAGGGTAAGAATGCCATTCAGGCGGCTTTAGAGGGCGCTAGCTTGCGTCTAAGACCGATTTTAATGACATCTTTAGCTTTTGGTGCAGGTGTGATTCCTCTTGTATTTGCTCAAGGTGCTGGGGCTGTGAGCCGTCAAGAAATCGGTATTAGTATTTTAGGTGGTGTGATGTTTGGTACGGTGCTGGTTTTATTCTTTATTCCAGTTATGTATGTGTTATTGCGTTCACTTTTTAGATCGAAAGCATCTAGTTAAAAGTAAACAATTTAAAAAAAGGCATTAAATCAAGTATATTAAGTTTAACTTCTCTTCATATATTTGATTTAGATGCCTCAAGAAAAAAAATTAACAGAGCAACAGGTCATCGCACTAGAACGAGACCTTGCCAAGTTTGCTACCATGATGGACAGCGCGGTGCGCATTCCTTTTACAAAGCAGGGCATTGGTGCCGATGCTGCATTGAGCACGATTCCGATTGCTGGTGATGTCGCAGGTTTTGTGCTGACGTGTTATGCGATTTATAAAGCTAAACAGATTGGTGTACCACAACACAAGTTAACTCCAGTTATCAAATTGGCAGTTGTAGATGCTGTCGTGGGTTTTGTTCCAGTGGCAGGGACTATTTTTGATATTTTTATACGCCCTAGTAGAAAAGCATTAGATGTGGTTCATACGCACATACGTGAAGAATATGCGATTCAGAGCGATATTCATGTTGTTCATCCATATTTGCATGAAAAACTCGAAAAGAAGCAGCAGCACTCAGCTTTCTGGCGTAATCCTGTGGTGAGCTGGTTATGGTTGCATATACCCGATTTATTAGGCGCGTTTGTACTACTTTTAATTGGCTTTGCTGTTTGGTGGGGTGCAAGTTATTTGTGGGGTCTCTATCAAACCATGTAATAAAAATAAAGCCTCCAGTTGGAGGCTTTATTTTTTCACGTTAAACGTTTTATGGGCAATCTAATTGATGTAAAGCTGCCACACGTTGTTCAATTGTTGGGTGGGTTTGGAACAAAGCAGCTAAGCTAAAGCCTTGTTCTTTACCTTCCGCAATCGCGAAAGCTTTCATTTCTTTTGGCATTTGATCTGGCAATTCTGTCTCAGCTTGGAGACGTAATAATGCAGAAATCATCGCTTGTTTACCTGCTAAACGTGCACCTGCTTCATCAGCACGGTATTCACGATAACGAGAGAACCACATCACAATGGCAGAAGCGAGAATACCAAAGACGATATCTAATACCATGGTAATGAGGAAATAACCCATACCTGGGGCTTGATCATCTTGACGACCAAAAACATTACGGTCGATAAAATCACCGACTACGCGAGCAAAGAACATAACAAAGGCGTTCACGACACCTTGGATGAGTGCTAGGGTAACCATGTCACCATTCGCAACGTGACCAATTTCGTGCGCAAGCACAGCACGTAGCTCATCTTTGTTCATACGTTCAAGTAGACCAGATGAAACGGCAACTAAGGCATCATTCTTATTCCAGCCTGTTGCAAAGGCATTGGATTGATATGATGGAAAAATACCAACCTCTGGCATGTTAATACCAGAACGTTGAGAAAGTTCAGCGACTGTTTGCAATAACCAGCTTTCAGCTTGGTTACGAGGAGCATTCGGGTCGATCAGTTCTGTACCGGTCGTTTTCTTAGCCATCCATTTTGACATGAATAACGAGATTAACGATCCCACCATACCAAACACAAAACAGATCACTAAAAGGTTGCCTAGATTCAAGCCACCCGCGCCATGGTAACTACCGACACCGAAGAGTGACAAAATAATGCCAGCTACAACCAGTACCGCGAGGTTGGTAAGCAAAAACAAACCAATCCGCATCATTGAGAAAATCCTCTTATAAATAAAATGTTATCTGATTTACAAATTCTAAATCATGCAGCTAATATGCGGGGCTTAGGGGAAAAATTCAAGAAAAAAATAAGGAATTGATACATTCTTTCATTTAACAGAATGTACCTAAATTTAAAGAATAATTGGCTAAATTCGCCTAAATGGTAAGGATCAGGTAATAGATCATTACAATTTAAAGCACATAAACTTGACGGAATAAACCGTCAGTAAACGTTCTTACTCTATTCGAATATGTGCAATTGCTGTGGCATTGTTTGTGACATAAGTACCTGTAGGCGCATCAGTAAATGTTCCATTAGATAAAGTCACAATTTGACGAGAATTGGAATGTTTAGGAGCTGGTGCTGCTATTTGAGCTGTTGTGTTTTCCACT
Source organism: Acinetobacter sp. ACIN00229 (assembly GCF_016106645.1). Lineage (NCBI taxonomy): Bacteria > Pseudomonadati > Pseudomonadota > Gammaproteobacteria > Moraxellales > Moraxellaceae > Acinetobacter > Acinetobacter sp. ACIN00229. The sequence continues at coordinate 31,082 of NZ_JADWOM010000019.1, read as the reverse complement.
AAATTAGAAGATTGAGAAGTGACTTGTGCTGAAGTATTAGAAAAAGATGAGAAACCAGAACCAGACGAATATAAGTTTTGATATCGGCTCGTTACACGGCGTACATAGTCTTGTGTTTCACGAAAAGGGGGAATACCGCCGTATTTATCAACGTTTCCTTCACCAGCATTATAAGCAGCAAGCGCCATTTGAGTATTGCCACCAAAACGCTTGAGTAACCAGCTTAGATATTTTGCACCTGCAAAAATATTTTGCTGAGCATCAAAGGCATTGGTTACGTTAAATCGACGTGCAGTCGCAGGCATGAGTTGCATAAGACCTTGCGCGCCTACTGGAGAGCGGGCATTGACGTTAAATCCTGACTCGGTATGCATGACAGCCTTAATTAAGCCTTCAGATACACCATGCTGTAGAGCAGCTTGTTTAATAATATGATCAAAAGCATTTTTATTTTTATTGTAGCTTGGCAGAACAGAAGCTTCTGATGTGCCCCAGTTCGTATAACTATGAATATTACTATCAGGGTAGTAAGTCACTTTTACTTTTTTAAGTGATTGATCATAACTTTTTCGGTTGGTGAGCAATGTACTACCATTTTTATCTTGGTAAATATACATTTGGCCTGCTGAACTCGAAGTCATGCCGACCGTAAAAGTGGTCATCCCCAGCAAACAAGAAATCAGAAATTGAACCGAATTTTTCATTTTATGTTATTCACAATTTTAAGGTATTTAAAACTTGCCAAAGAGTTTATCAAAAAATATTACTTAAAGAAGTTTTGTGTAATTTTTTTTATTTCGACTCTTTCAAAAAATCAAGCTGTTTTGTTCGAATGCTCATCAAAAAAAATTAAAAATTATTTTTAAAATGATTCTATTGACTTGAATAACATGTTGATATTAAAAGGTAAAAAACATTGGTTAAAAAATGATCAATTTAAATAAAACCCTTAACAGAAGGTCAAAACAGTTTGTCAAGTACGAAGAAATCCACAATTTTATCCACAGGTTTTGTGGAAAACTGTGGAAAAGTCCAAAAAGTAAGCATTTTGCACATTTTTTGAACGCTTCAGTCAAAAATAGAGCATCACTTTTGCATCATGCATGAGCAATGTGACGACTTCAAGAATTGAAACTATTCTTTTGATGCGATTCTCTTCTGAATCATATAAAATTGCGCGGTATTTTTATTTATGGGTATATCTCGTCTATGTACGCGCCAGTTGAGTCCAATCAGGGATTTAATTTTAAGCCTGAACTTCCAACAAGCTCGGCCTATTACCGTTTGCTCAAGAAGCTTCGCCGTCAAGTTGGGCATGCTATTCGTGACTTCAATATGATTGAAGAGGGCGATAAGGTCATGGTGTGTGTGTCTGGTGGTAAAGACAGTTATACCTTGCTCGATATCATGTTGCAGTTTAAACGTATTGCACCAATCAATTTTGATGTTGTTGCGGTTAACCTTGACCAAAAGCAACCCGGCTTTCCTGAAGATGTCTTACCTCGTTATATGGAAGAAAATAACATTCCATATTACATTTTAGAAAAAGACACCTATACCATTACTAAACGTTTAACACCGGAAGGTAAAACCTACTGTGCAGTATGTTCACGTTTACGCCGTGGTTCTTTATATGGCTTTGCACAAGAAATTGGTGCGACTAAAGTTGCTTTAGGACATCACCGTGATGATATTCTTGCAACGTTCTTCTTAAACTTGTTTCATGGCGGAAGTTTAAAGGCGATGCCTCCAAAGCTTTTATCATCGGACAAAAAGAATATTTTGATTCGCCCATTGGCATATGTTGAAGAAAAAGACATCATCAAATATGCAGAGTTACGTCAGTTCCCAATCATTCCATGTAACCTTTGTGGTTCGCAGGAAAACTTACAGCGTGCCATGCTTAATGAAATGCTACGTGACTGGGATAAACAATATCCGAAACGCTTACACAGTATTTTCGGTGCGTTACAAAACGTATCGCCGTCCCAGTTAGCGGACCGTGAATTGTTCGATTTCGAAGCTTTAGATTCTCAGCGCGAGTTAGATTTTAAAGATCCGGAAGAGCTTAAAAACCGTTTAGATGTCGTGAACTTAAGCTTTGCTGCTGAATAAACGCTAGACATAGACAATGTTAAAGGCACTTTATAAACAAGTGCCTTTAATGTATCAAAATACTAAAAAATGAATGTTCCGTACAAAAAGTCATAGCCCAAAATTTAAATTACATGCTATAACAACGCTCAAGCAGAATTGCTTCACATGATGTTGTCTGGATAGACAACTAGAGAAATTGAACAAATAAATTTGAGGAAGAATCATGCCTGCATTTTTAACTGAAGATTGGTTTGCTACTGTCGAAAAATTAACTGCTGAAGCAGGGGATCTTAATTTGCCACCTGCTCTTGCGAATTTGGCAATTAATTTAGTAGTTACAGATGCTTCTGGAAATACCGAATTAGCTTTAGATGGGGGTAAAATCCAAAAAGGTTTGTCTTCAAATGCCAAAACAACTTTAAATATGGATGCTGAAACTTTACGTAAAGTATTCTTAGAGTTTGATATGGCTGCTGCTATGCAGGCATTCATGACTGGTAAAATTAAAGTTCAAGGCGATATGTCTCAATTAATGGCTTTACAAACAGCTAAGCCAAGCCAAGAACAAAAAGATTTGTTTAAGAAAGTATTAGAGCATACAGCTTAAATCTAAAAGAATTCATATAAAAAGCTTACCCCAAGAGGTAAGCTTTTTATTCACACAAACAAAGAATTTATCAACTTTTAAATAATAAAATTAGATATTGATTCGTGTTTGCGCTGTTTTGATATGTTCAAGATAAGCACGAATACGAGTGACATATTGAACAGCTTGCTTATATCGACCATTACGCGTTTTATTACTTTGCAAATAATCGTAGAGATTAACCCATTGGTTCGGATCTTTCCCTTGTGCTTGCAAGCGCTTCTGAATCTGGTTTACCGCACCTGGTCCCATATTATAGGCCACCAGCGCATACCAGTTCCGATCAGGGAAAGGAATATCATCATATTCACTTAACATCTGGTCGTAATACTTCGCGCCACCTTGAATGCTTTGAGCTGGATCACTACGATTGCTCACACCCATTGCTCGAGCAGTGCTATTGGTCAGCATCATTAAGCCACGAACACCTGTGGGAGAAACAGATTCTGGCTTTAAATATGATTCTTGATAACCAATTGCGGCAAGTAAATGCCAGTCGAGATCGTATTTAGCTGCACTTTGTTTAAAGCTCGCTTTATAAATCGGTAAACGCGTCGTTAAGTCACGTTGAATGGTTGACCAAGCTTCTGGTTTCACCACATTACGATTATAGAAAGAAGCGAGCTGCTGAGTCACACCATTTTGCTTACTTTGGCATACAAAGCCACTAGCGGTCTGGGTGAGGGGGTCATCAGCTTGTTTAAACACCCAGCTTAACTCAGGATTTAAACCATTTTTTTGCAAATCGACTGTGTCACCACAACTTGCAGAAAAAGACATCAAACCTTTGTTCTCGATGGTACTTAAACCAGCGGTTGTCATCGCAAAGTTTGCTTTACCTTGCTGAACCCATCTAAGTGCAGTGGCATTGTCTGCCACGATTTTAAAGTCCAGCTTTACATTAAGGCTTTGTGCATAGTTACGAGCTAAGTCGTAACCAAAACCATGTAAAAACTGATCTTCTTTGAAAACGGTTGTCGGGCTTTCTACCGCAACAACAGTTAAAGTGTTTGTATTTACTACAGTATTGTACTGTAGGGTTTTTCCTGCATTAATACTATGAAATGGAAAAAGCATAGTACTGAGTGCAAGTGCTTTTAACGGGAGAGAAGAAAATAAAGAGTTAAGGCAAAGCCTCGACCCTGAACTTGAATTACTGTGCATGTTGTCTCCGCTACAGGTAATTTATGCCCCAAAAGTCAGACAAAAAGCTGCCATAACTTCTAAAAGTTGATAAATTCAATAAGGGGTGGGCAGTCATGACGTCATTCAAAATGACATGAAATGAAAAAAACAAACTGTGTAGAAAATCTACATAGTTTTCTAGAAGGTTAAAAATTGCTCAACATTTAATCTGCGCGCATCATAGTATTGAAAAAAAGTATTGTCAAATTTCGTACAATTAAATATTCGATATATCATCATAAACACATGAATTTCTTAAGGAAGAAAATTTATACACTTCTGATATGAGAAAATAGGGTATAAAATGCTACATCTTGTAAGCGATATGTTGTTGAACAGTGGTTTTTAATCATGAAATCTAACTTAATCACTCGATCTGGACATGACAAATTAGTTGCTGAATTAAAACAACTTTGGCATGAAGAGCGACCGGAAATCACAAAGAAAGTGAATTGGGCTGCAAGCTTAGGTGACCGCAGTGAAAATGCCGATTATCAATACAATAAGCAGCTACTTAGAAAAATTGATCGACGAGTACGTTATTTAGGAAAACGTTTAGAAGAATTAAAAATCATTGATTACGCACCTGAGCAAGACGGTAAGGTTTACTTCGGCGCTTGGGTAGAGATTGAAAACGAAGAAGGTGAGCAAAAAACTTTACGTATTGTAGGGATCGATGAAATTTATGATCATCACCCGCAGCATATCTCAATTGAATCGCCGATGGCTCGCGCACTGCTCGGCAAAGAAGTCGATGATGAGATTGAAGTACACACGCCATCTGGAAAAAAGCTTTGGTATATCAATACAATTCGCTATGAAAAGAACGAAAATCCAGAAAACTAAATTAATTTGTATTTATTTTGAGCGTTTGAATTAAAAGTTAAATAAAAGGTTTGCCAACTTGAGTTTTTATTTATATTATAGCGCTCGTTGGAAGCGTGGCAGAGCGGTTTAATGCACCGGTCTTGAAAACCGACGAGGGTGTGAGTCCTCCGTGAGTTCGAATCTCACCGCTTCCGCCAAAATTCTAAATAAGCCCTTGTTTTTACAAGGGCTTATTTTTTGTTTGTTGTTTTACCCCTTAACCTACCCCACATCAAAACTTGGATTGGAATAGTCAAAATAAGAATAATTCAGATGGCTTAAGATTGAGGTTTAAATTTCTTTAAGCATTTTCTAACTTCATTTATTAATTTTTTCAAAAGCTATATAGAAGCACTTAACGTGCAGTTTTCTTAATCGGTGAAGTATATCAATTCTAGTTTACGATCTTTAGTGTCTATAGATGACTCTAAAATAAACACTTGAGTTCTTTACACGTATTAAGACGACATTTGATGACGTACTTATCTTTTATTTGTACTGAGGTTGATTAAAATCCTAATTGAAGGAGGTTAGTCATATGAATAAAGATGTAGTGTATTTAATACAAAATGAAGGCAAGGAGATTGTCTTACATTGTCAACGTGACACAAACAATGAAATTATGAGAATTTTTGACTTAGAGGGCAATGTTTTGCCCTTAAATCAAAGAACTAGATGTGTTATTTGGAATGCTGAAGTTTGGTATTATTGAGTTGAATATAAAAATAGCATGAAGGGAATCATGCTGCTCTATACAAAAGTTTTTTCTTAATAGCATTTTTAGTTCTTCTCAGTTGATTGCTCCATATGGGGCAGTTTATCACCCCCTTTCTTCATTTCATGGATTAGGGGGAGATATAAACATTTATGTGAGGTTTCAAGAGAACAAAACTTTGTATAGATGGGAGTTTCTTGTTAATAATACATTTTAAAAATAAATGAGAGCACTTTATGGCCGATAATTACACATCTGACTCTCCTGTATTTAAACATAAGGATGATAAATTTAATCGTTGGCTATTTTCTAAGAGAATAGCGGACGTTATAGCAAATAGAAATGACTCCTCTAGTATAGTAATAGGGCTATATGGAGCTTGGGGAAATGGTAAAACATCTGTTTTAAACTTCATTGAAGAGTCTTTAACTGATAATCAAGAAGTTCTATGTATAAAATTTAATCCGTGGCGTTTTGGAACAGAAGAAGAGTTGCTAAAGGCTTTTTTCTTAGACATTGCTCATGCTATTGAAGTCGAACTTATCACGAAAACGGATAAAGCCAAAGATGCTGTCAAATCTTTAGCACCTGCAATTACAAGTATATTTGGAGCTGCTGAGGTGGGGCAGGCAATCAGTAGTTTTATACCAAGTCTAGAGTTACAAAAGCTGAAAGAGCGAATTGAATCTGAATTAGAGAAAGCGCAGAAGAGAGTTTTAATTTTAATTGATGATGTGGATAGATTAGAAAAATCCGAAATACATGCTCTTTTTAGGCTCGTAAAGCTTACTGCTGACTTTAAGCATACCGCATATATTTTATCTTTTGATAAGGATATAGTCTCTTCTTCATTACAGGATCGTTACGCCAATTCTTCTAATAATGCTGGCGAGGCTTTTTTAGAGAAAATTATACAAGTTCCTTTACATTTACCACTTATTGATCAATCTGTATTAATTAAATTTTGCTTTCAAGGGGTGGATGAAGCACTCAAAGTTGCAGGTATAGAGCTTTCTCAAAATGAAGCAAATGATTATGCGAGTAAATTTACAAGATATTTTGGTTCTGCTGTAACGACTCCTAGAAAAGCAAAGCTTTATGGAAATATCTTATTATTCTCTCTACCTATTTTAAAAGGTGAAGTTGATGTCGTAGAGCTTATGTTGATTGAAGCAATCAGAGTCTTTTATCAACCAATTTATGATTTGTTGCGAATAAACAAAGATATGTTTTCTGGAACATTTTCTCAAAGTAGATTTACGAATAATGAGTCTGATAAAGAGAAAATTAAGCAATTATTAGATAGGGCAATAAATTTATGTATAAATGTAGATAAAGAAAAAATTATTAGCTTATTAAGAGATTTATTTCCTAAAATCAATTCTTGTTATCAAAATATGTATTATGGTTCTGAATGGTATACAATCTGGGATGAAAAACAAAAAGTTTGTGCCCCAAATTATTATTCAAGGTATTTTACTTATTCTATAACAGAAGATGATATCTCTGATATCACAATAAAAGAAATTCTTAATCAATGTGAGCTCTGGCAAGAAAATTTCGATCTTGATAAAAATCCTTTAAATAAATTTTTAAATAATGAAAATGCAGAAAGATTAATATCAAAATTAAGAACAAGAGCAGTTAATTTATCAGAGAAAATATCTTTCTCATTGAGTATAGCAATAGCCCAAAAAAGCAATCAACTTCCATATACATTAAAGCTTTTTGATTGGTTTACGCCTGTTATACAAGGAGCGATGTTAATTTCTGATTTAGTTCAAAATATAAAACAGGAAGAGCGGTTACCTGTTGTTCAAGTAATTATAGATCACATTACTAATTTGGATTTTATATTTGATCTTTTATCATGGGTGAAAAAATATGATGAAGAGAAACCTGAAGAAACTGAGGTTTTTTCAAGCTTAGATATGGATGAGTTAAGTAAATATGTAGTGGGTCGAATAAAAAAAGATCTCTCCTCTAATATCAATATTATTGAAACTGTTCCAAGAAATTTACCTCTTTTATTCAGATTACTTAATGAGTATATACAACCTAATTTTGTAAATGAACTTCTCATAGAAATATTACCTACTAAACCAGAGCTTTTAATCTCTATTATTAAGCCATATTTAGGAATAGCGGAAGGGGGGAGTCGTTCTGGACCTCATAGAAGTGACTTGAAATTTGAACAATATAAACAAATTACAAAACAAATAAATATTAATATATTAATAGATGTTATTGAGCAGAACATTGAACTAGACAGTATATTTTCTGAGAGTTTTCCTGAGCAATATGATAACTTGGAAGATAATGACCTTATATTTATCAAACAATTATATTGGTTATATAAAAATCGAAATAATCAAAAGGATTTAAAAGATGATTCTTAATCCTGAAATTCAATTTAACTAAGAGGAGGTGATAAGGAGGTACGCAAAATAAAGAGGCTCTTTATCATTTAATTCATACATATAAACTATGAGTTATAGTTCCTAGTCGTGTTATGACATCAGCAATACCATGACCTTTCTTAGTCCATTTTCAATTTTATCTAGATTGGATGAAATCAGATTCTCAAGCATCTTATATGTTTAATTTATCTATCCGATCAAATTAAGCTGTCACCAAATCAATGACAGCATTTGGAAAAAGAGTAACTAAATATCTGAGAATAGGCTTGTCATCTATCTATTATCACTAGTGACTATATGCTGGATATTCTCATTGGTGACATTAAAGACTCATAAGTTGAATCGCTGTTCCTTTTGAGTGGGTCACTCATTTAGTGCAAGAAGTAAGGATAGTGCGACACCCTTAGCAGCCTGTGTAATTTCTGAAAGTGAAGGATAACTCGGTGCAATACGAATATGACTATCCATTGGATCAATTTTATAAGGAAAAGCAGCACCAGCAGGTGTTAATGTAATTCCTAAATCTTTGGCTAATTCGATAGTTCTTTTTGCAAAACCCTGTGGAACTTTTAGATCAATGAAATAGCCTCCTTTAGGATTTGTCCATGAAATATTTGGATTATCTTTTAGATAATATTCAAATTGTTGAATGACTGCATCAAATTTAGGTTTGAGGATTCGGCTATGTTGCTCCATAAGGTGTTCAACGTTAACTCGATCTTTCAGGAACTGTACGTGACGAAATTGATTTACTTTATCTGGTCCAATACTTCGAACAGCAGTGCACTTTTCCCACCATGCAATATTACTTGAAGATGCAGCAAGAGCTGAAATGCCTGCACCCGCTAAAGTGATTTTAGAGGTTGATGAAAAAATAATAGGTCTATTTGGGTAACCAGCTTTGGTACATTGCTCGAGAATATTAGCGGTTGAAATTTTTTCATCAGTAAGGTGATGAAAGCGATAAGCATCATCCCAAAATATTTTAAAATCGCTTGCTGCGGTATCCATTGTTGCTAAACTATGGACTACTTCATCTGAATATACAGCACCAGTAGGGTTACTGTATTTTGGTACACACCATATTCCTTTAATGTCGGGGTTATCTTTAACGATATTTTTTATTTCTTCAATATCAGGGCCATCTTCATGCATATTAATATTAATCATGTTTATCCCTAATGCTTCACAAATAGCAAAATGCCTGTCATATCCAGGAACTGGGCATAAAATTGATATTGGTTTCCGGATCCATGGTGCTCCATCAGGGAAACCATAAATCAACGCAAAAACAATAGCATCATGCATTAAAGCTAGGCTGGAATTGTTATCTACGATAATTTGTGAATATGGAATATCCAATAAGCTTTCAAATAGTAATCTTGCTTCTAATAGACCATGAGCACCACCGTAATTTCGGATATCAATGCCTTCTTTAGATTTGAATGTGCTTAATTGGTTATGAATCGCATTGGAGAGTTCTAACTGCTCTGAAGACGGTTTTCCACGAGACATATCCAGTTTTAAACCCAACTCTTTAAAAATTTTATACTCTGCTTTTACAACTGATGTATCCATTAATATTATCCTTTTAGATTGTCTGATGAAGAATATATTTCTATTTCATTGCTGTTTTAATGATTAAACCCAATTGTTTAAGAGCATTATCAATTTCATCTGTGTATGGGTAACCGCAATTAATCCGGAGGCAATGGTTAAAACGATTTGAATTTGAGAATAGAGAACCTGGGGCGAATAAAATTCCCTCTTGTAAAGCAATTTCAAGAATCATATCTGCCGATATTTTTTCAGGTAACTCTATCCATAAAGTCATTCCGCCATCTGAAGAGGCTAAACGCGTTCCTAGCGGAAAATATGTAGCAACGGCTAACTTAATTCTATTTTTCTGATTTTTAATTTTTTTTCTGAGTGCCTGTAGATGACGATTATATTTTGAAGCTCCCATAACCTCTGCTGCAATCACTTGAGGCCATTCCTCATTACTTCTAGTCTGAGTAAATCTCAGCATTTGTACACGGGCATGCCAACGTCCAGCACTCATCCAGCCAATACGAAGACCAGGAGCGAGTGTTTTTGTAAGAGATGCACAGTAGATAACATTACCTGAATGATCCCATGCTTTTAGTGCATTGATTGGAGTTTCATTATCCATCAGCGATCCAAATGTATCATCCTCTATAATTGCTATCCCTTGTTCTTGACAAAAAAAGGCCAATTTACGCTTATTCACTTCAGGCATGATACTGCCGAGCGGATTCTGAAGATTTGGCATGACAACCACGGCTTTAATTTTATAAACCTGTGATGCAAGTTCAAAGGCTTCTAATGAGATGCCGGTATTTGTATTGGTCGGTATTTCTACTGCGCGTAAATCAAGGCTTTCTAATATTTGAAGTAATCCATAGAAAGTTGGGGATTCAATAGCAACGGTATCGCCAGGTTGAGTAACAGCTTTTAGTGCAAGATTTAATGCTTGTGTACCGCCCTGAGTAATTAATATTTCATCAGCATTAATTGCCAATCCAGATGAAATTGCTCGTCTTGCAAGTATTTTTCTAAAATGTGGATTCCCGATGAAACTCGGTGGCTTAACTAATAAATCTGGTTGATCACGTAATGCTTTACTGCCATTAATTTTCATCTCTTGTGCGAGATAAAGTGAGGGTGCCGCATGTGCGCCAGATAAGTTGACTTTAACTGGATGCTGATTTGTCTTGGCAATAAATTCCGATACACGTTTATGAATCCCGATATATTGAGCGGGATCAGGAACTACAATATCTGGTTCTTCAATGAGATTCATAATTTGCTCGGGAGGAGTCTGCAAAAAATAGCCCGAGCGATTTTTAGTTTGTAACCATCCTAAGTCTTCTAAATGTCGGTAAACCTGAAGAGCTGTGGTTACACTGATATTATGCTGTTTGACTAGTGTACGAATAGATGGCATTCGCTCACCAGTTTTAATGGATCCTTTTTCGATGAGCTTTAAATAATAATTTGCCCACTGAATATATAAAGGCCCTTCAGACATAATATTCCTTTTAATATTTTTATTAATGTGCTCTTAATTACCATAGTGATATTACATTCTGCAAGTGTATAAACAGATTTTATATTTACGCACCAGTACAGATAATTTTTTTTTACTCTGTGTTCTATTAAAAAGGGAAGATCTGTTCATTTTTTTTCATTCTGTTCTAGCTGACTATAAATGACAAGTATGAAGTACCTCTAATAAAAGAAGTGGTTCTTTAGAAGCTAATGGTCTTGGTAGTAAAGTAGGATATTTGTAATGAATGAATCGAATTTAACGCTTTATGTAGGTTCTGATTTTGTTAGTGCATTTGCAATGTCAGCATTTGTTGCATTAAAGGAAAAGGAACTGAATTTTGATCTTGAACTGATAGATCTTAAAAACAAAAAGAACTATTTACCCCAATATAGAAATATCTCACTGACTTGTAAAGTTCCGACTTTAGTACACAATGATTTTGCACTCTCAGAGTCATCTGCTATTGCTGAATATATTGAGAGTAGTTTTCCTTCACCAAATTATAAAAATATTTACCCAAAAGATATTAATGATCTTGCCCGTGCTCGACAGTTACAGGCTTGGTTACGAAGCGATTTATTAATCATTCGTCAGGAACGACCAGCAGATTTAATTTATTCAAATAAAAGAAACCCTCCGCTCACGCAAGCTGCTACAGATGCTGTAGGTAGATTATTCTATTTTGCCGATAGGCTTTTGGACGGTGGGTCAGAAAATCTATTTGGAGAGTGGTGTATAGCAGATACAGATCTGGCAATTATGTTAAATAGGCTGATATGCAATGGTGATGACGTTCCTCTAAATTTAATTGAATATGTTCACAAGCAATGGAAACGCCCTAGCGTACAAAAATGGGTTGAACTGAACTATACACAATCAAAAATTAGTCAACATCAACTAACTCAATGTGAATAAAGTATAAGAGATCATCACCATGTCAATAGTATCTGGATCTCTTGTGCCATATTTGTCATATAGAGAAAAATTCAAGCCTAAAAAGTTAACACCTATCCATTGGTCATGGAAAAATTTATTGTGGCAATTGGAAGAATTTCAAAGACATCATTCCCAGAGAGGTTCTTTAACATTCTCGACATTAAATAATGAAGAGGGATGTGAAATATTACCAGGCTCAGCTATTTCCATACAGGTTGTAAAACCACTTTGCCGAACAAATCCTCATAAACATTCTTGGTGGCATTTATTTATTGTTCAGCAAGGAAAAGGGAGCATGATTTTAGATGGCAATAATACACTCTTAATTAAACAACAAGATGTTCTACTTGTTCCAGCTTGGTGCCTGCATCAGATTGTAAATGATTCATCTGAAGAGAATCTTATCTTGATGAGTCTAACCAATTTACCACAGCAAAGTGCATTGGGTTGTTTATTTGAAAGTGAATCAACTATTGAAATAAATCAAGAATTTGGAGGTCATCATGTCAGTATCTCCCAATAATATATCAATAGAAGAAAGTCAAAAATATTCAGAATCATATCGATGGATTGTATTAGGTGTGGCGGTCACAGCTCAGACACTTGCATCTGTTGTTTCTCAAGGTATGTATACATTAGTACCGTTCTTTAAGTCTGCTTTTAACCTGACTCAGGCGCAGGCTGGATTGACCATCACTGCCATGAATGGAGGACAGATACTGTCAATGGTGCTATTGGGCATTGCAATGGATCGTTATGGTGAAAGGGGGGTTGTAACAATTACCATGATAGCAATGGGGTTAACAGCTATCTTGGCCGCAACATTTAGTACTAGTTATTATTCATTAATGTTCTTCTTGGTCATGATTGGCGTATGGTATGCCTCTGTACAACCAGGAGGGACTCAGGCCATCATGCGGTGGTTTCCCCCACATTTAAGAGGTGTTGCAACGGGTGTACGTCAGGCTGGGCTTCCCTTAGGAACAGCTATGGCCGCGGTTGCATTACCATGGCTTGCAGTAGCCTATGATTGGAAGATTGCTTTATATGTACAAGGTGTTATCGGAATCTTGGGAGGAATCTTGTTTGGTGTTTTTCATAGAGATGACATAGGACAGCTGAATAGTAATAATAAAGTAAAAACATCAATAAGTGAGTTAGTCAAACTTCTTCTGAAACAGCCAACTTGTCTTGCCGTCTTATTTGCCGGTATCACAATGGCTGCATTCCAGTATACATTTGCTACACATATATTACTTTTCCTTTCTAAACAATTGGAAATTCCTCTTGTTACTGCTGCTTTCTTTTTTGCTATAGCACAAGGTGTTGGTATAGCCGGTCGTATTTCACTTGCAGGAGTAAGTGACAAGCTTTGGCCCGGCAAAAGAATGCGTTCTCTCGTTTGGTTAATGATTGCATGTAGTGGCTTGATTTGTGCTCTTCTGTTACTTCCGGTTCATCCGCCTATTTGGATCATCATTACACTTTTTGTTTTCCTTGGTCTATTCGGTATTGGTTGGTATCCACTATGGCTATTGCAAGTGGCAGAGATGGCGCCTAAGACTGCAATCGCATCAACAGTAAGTTTTGCAATGACACTCAATCTAATTGCGATATGTGCTTTGCCTCCTATTTTTGGCTTTATTGTTGATATGTGGGGGTATGGGATGGCTTGGGGATTGATCATTGTTTTACTTCTTTTAAGCGCATTCAGACTAAGTAGAAATACAACAAATCAGCAATAATTTTTATTACTTATAATGATTTATAACGATTGGAAATCCAGATGCAAGAAGAAAAATTTAAAGCTTACAATGCTAAAAGTATTCGTGAAACTGTGTATTGGGACAAGATTCCATCTGATATACAGGAAGCAATTATTGTGGTCTCACACGTATTACCATTTCGAGTAAATGAATATGTGTTAAGAGAACTCATTGATTGGAATAATATTCCTGATGACCCAATTTTTAGAATGACATTTCCTCATAAGGACATGTTGTCAACTGAAGAATATTCGCAACTTAAAGAAGCTATCGAAAAGAATGACTCCTTTCAAGTTGATGGATATGTTAATGATATAAGAAATAGGATGAACCCTCATCCTGCTGGCCAATTATCACATAATGTACCATTGTTAGATGGTAAACCAGTCAAGGGTATTCAGCATAAGTATAAAGAGACAGTATTATTTTTTCCTAGCTCAGGTCAAACATGTCACGCATATTGTTCCTTCTGCTTTCGATGGGCTCAGTTTATTGGGTTAGAGGAACTAAAATTTAATGCTCGCGAAAGTAGTGAATTAGTTGAATATTTAAAACAACATAATGAAGTGACGGACATACTCATTACGGGTGGTGATCCTTTGATTATGAATACTAAGTCGCTTGCCGCATATATAGAACCCTTACTAGCTCCTGAACTATCACACATTAAAAATATTCGTATTGGTACTAAATCTGTTTCTTATTGGCCTCAACGTTTCGTATCAGATAAAGATGCAGATGACCTTATTCAACTTTTTGAAAAAATAGTTGGAGTTGGTAAAAGCTTATCTATCATGGGGCACTATAACCACCCAACTGAGCTCAATAATGAAATAGCACAACAAGCTGTAAAAAGAATTATTGCATCAGGTGCAACATTGCGTATTCAGGCGCCGTTAATTCGACATATCAATGAAAATCCAAAAGACTGGTCTAAGTTATGGACTCTAGCAGTTCAGCTTGGTGCTATTCCATATTACATGTTTGTTGAACGTGATACGGGACCTAGTAGTTATTTTCATATCCCTTTAGTTAAAGCTTATGAAATCTTCCGTGCGGCATATAAAGAAGTTTCTGGCCTTGCACGAACAGTTCGTGGGCCGGTCATGAGTACGCTTATGGGGAAAGTCTTGATTGATGGTGTGGTCAATATAGCTGGAGAAGAAGTATTTGTTCTGCAATTCTTACAAGCGCGAAATCCTGATTGGGTACGAAGACCATTTTTTGCAAAATTCGATCCAAATGCAGTTTGGCTAGATGATTTAAAACCAGCATTTGGCGAAAAAAAGTTCTTTTTTGAAACTGAAGATAATCAAATAGAAATTACCTCCAAACTTATATCAGTGATGTCAATTCCCTCTGATTTTAATGTTTCTGTAGATGGTTCAATGGCTAAGGATATGTTACATGAAACTCGTTAATTCAACTGTTGCTAAAAATATATGTAAGTTAGCTGCAATTCGTCGAGGTGTCCCCGTAGAACAAGCGGAATGGTTCGCACATGCTCTAGTCGAGACCTCTTTAATGGGAATAGATACTCATGGTATCCGTTTGCTTACAACCTATTTACGAGAGTTAGATGAAGGCCGAAGCAATCCCTTGCCATCCTTTAAAATTATTGAACAAAAGGGTGGAGCAGTTGCATTGGATGCTGATTCAGCATTAGGGACTGTGGCAGGTACATATGCCGCTCACTTAGCATGTGATTTAGCATCTGAATATGGTATCGGTGCAGTATCTGTACGGAATTCAAACCATTTTGGAGCGGCATCAAGTTATGGAAAGGTGATCGCTAACAAAGGAATGTTAGGCTTAGTAACTACAAGTGCAGCAGCACGCATGGCACCTTTTAATGGTCTGGCTGCAATGTTTGGGACGAACCCTATTTGTTTTGCTGCACCTGGTACTAATGGCAATCACTACTTACTTGATATGGCTACAAGCCAGATATCATATTCTCAAATTAAATATTATCGTAAAAATAATAAGCCGTTACCATCTGGTTGGGCATTAAGTGCTAGTGGGGAATTTACGTCTGATCCTGCACAAGTTGTTTCTTTAGCCCCACTTGGTGGATATAAAGGGCAAGGCCTTGCCATGATGGTCCAAATATTAAGTTGTTTGTTATCAACAATGCCGCTAGATCATGAGCTCGAACATTTTGACACGGGTAGCTTTGTCAACGGAAGAAACATTGGTCATTTTTTAATAGCAATTGATATTTCAGCATTTACAGATCTAGATCAATTTCAGAATGCTGTAAGTGAGTTAATGAAAGTTGTGAAAAATAGTCCTGCTCGATCTGGTCAACAAATCTTTGTTGCTGGAGATTTACAAGAGATTTCGCGCATAAAAAGATTGAAAGAAGGTATTCCTTTAAATGAAGAAGAATTTAACGAACTTCTGAAAGAAGGACAAAAACTAGGAATAGATATGCCATCTGAGTCACTATCAATTAGCGAGTCTCCACTATGAGCGAAAATAAATTAATCCCTTTTGACTGTAGAGATGGATTTATCTGGTTAGATGGTCAGTTCGTGGACTGGAAAGACGCCAAAATTCATGTTCTTACCCACGGGCTGCATTATGGTAGTTGTGTGTATGAAGGTCAGCGAGCTTATTCTGGAAAAGTTTTTAAACTACGTGAACATACTGAAAGACTTTATCGCTCTGCTGCAATAATGGATTTTAAAATCCCATTTTCTATTGCTGAAATTGAAGCAGCGACGAAGGAGTTACTCCTAAAAAATGGATTAGTAGATGGATATGTTAGACCTGTTGTATGGCGAGGTCCCGAACAAATGTCTACATCCGCTAGAAATAGTAAGATACATATGGCAATCGCCTGCTGGCATTGGGGGAAGTATTTTGATTCTTCAGCAAGTAAGGGCATAAAATTAACTATTGCAGATTGGCGCAGACCACCGCCTTCAAGTAGCCCCTTTGAAGCAAAATCCTCGGGTCACTATATGATTGCTACGCTATCAAAGCACCAAGCTGAGAACAATGGGTTTCATGATGCGTTAATGTTGGATTGGCGGGGACAAGTTGCTGAAGCAACAAGTGCTAACATATTTTTTACGCAAGGCAATACCTTACATACACCTATTCCTGACTGTTTTCTGAATGGTATTACAAGACAAACTATTATCGCACTTGCGCAATCGAAAGGATATGACGTTGTAGAACGCGTTATTTTACCTGAAGAGTTAGATAAATTTGAAGAATGCTTTTTAACAGGTACAGCAGCTGAAATTACGCCAGTCCGCAGTATTAATAACTATGAATTTACCCCAGATAAGATATGTCAGGACATGCTTATTTCTTATCAATCATTGACACAAAATATGGAAAATAAAAATGACTGATACGTTAATCGAAACAGAAAAAACGCTTGATTTGGATGGTTATAAATTACTTCTTGAAAAACAGGGATGGGTTATTTTGTCCCCAGAGTTTGTAAAAGATGACCCAGAACGTGCTTTATCTGGTTTTGGGCAAACACTTTTACAATTTAATGGCAAAAAAACTTTTGAAGTTCAGTATAGGCCTGGTTTTGATAATTTACCATATTCGCAGAGTAAGAATGGTATAGGCCCTCATACAGAAGCCCCAGTATATGATCCACCACCTCGTTTTTTAGCACTTCATTGTCATGTTCAAGCCAAATGTGGGGGTGGACAGACGCAACTAGCTGATGGTTTTGAATTTTATAATTCATTAGATGAAGAGCTAAAAAAGATAGCGTGTGAAAAATCTATTTCTTTTAGTGCTACAGCGCAACCGGGATATTCAGGGAAGTTAGAACATAGTACTTGTATTATAAGTAATGTTGAAAAAAAGCCTATTTTTAGATTTAGTTACAATCAATTCTATTATGGCGATGTTAATCCTTCAGATTGTACTACTACAGTAATCCCGAAAACAAATGATGAAGCATGTTTAAGACGCATAGCAAAATTAGGGGAAACTTTCTTTAATGATAACTCAATCTCAATTTTGATCCCTGAGAAAAGCATTTTAATTTGGGATAATCAACGACTAATGCATGCTCGAGTTCGTTATACAGATACATCCAGACATTTAACAAGATACTGGTTAAGTTGTAGCAGTAATGAAGTTCTGGAGGCTAACTAATGGAAAACCTCATTAATATAAATTATCAGTTAGTAAGTAGTTTGAATCGAAACTGGCCTAAACGAGCCACCGTATGCTCAATTAATAAGTTCCAAGTTGATACTGTCTATGAAGCAGATCGACCTGATTATCCATTAGAGATGGTTCCATTCATAAACCATCCAAAATTTTCAAGCTTATCTGATGAAGTTAAGAGTAAAGTTATTACATGGGGATGGATTGGCTACAATCTAAGAACTATTACGGCTGAAGAAAAAGTTGTTAATCCTGCTCTTTCAATTATTGCTGATAGATACTTGGCTAAAGATGATTTTTTATGCCGTGAGGCATTACAACATGTCCTTATTGACGAGCATTATCACACATTAATGCATTTAGAAGCGGTTAATAGGACAAAAAATCAAAGAGAGATAAATTATGACATTGATTTACCAGAATCCGTTACCTATTTATCACTCAAAAAACTGCAAGACTCACTTTCTCATCAGTGGCAAAAAGATTTAGCGGCAATAGCTTTTGCAGTAGTTGCTGAAATAAGTGTTAATGCTTATCTAGATATATTGGCAGATAATCAAGATATTCAACCACAAAATCGGCAAGTTGCTGAATTACATAATCGGGATGAATATGCCCATAGTAAAACGATAGCCGAGATCGTAAAAAAAATGTATGGAAATATGCCAGAAGAACATAAATCATTTTTCATATCTATGTTACCTGAGGCCTTAAATGCATATATTGCTCAGGATTATTCAATGTGGAAAGTTATTCTTCAGTATTTCAATATCCCAGATGTAGATCTCATTATAGCTGATACACGTCGTAATTCAGAAAATAGTGTAATTATGCGTGATTATAGTGGCCTAAAAAAGTTTGCTTCAGCTTTAAATGTACTTGATGAAATCAAGTTTAATTTTGACGGTTACTCAAGTCATAAAGAGATATAAATATGTCACAAATGAATATAGAATCAAAAGACAAAACCAATATATATGAAGTATATGCCTTACGTGTTGGGGCAAATGGGAATCGTACTGTACGTGAAAGCTTTATGTATGATGCCTGTTGTGGTGACCCAAATGCTTCAATGCCCTTAGATTACTGTTTTTGGGTTATAAAAAAAGATGATTTTGTTGTGGTGGTTGATACTTGTTTCCAACCAGAGACAGCATCTAAACGAAATCGCGAAATGTTTAGACATCCGCAGGAATCTTTACATTTAATGGGTATTAATCCTGAAGATGTTACTGATGTCATCATCACTCATTTACATTGGGATCATGCAGGTAACTTACCGTTATTTCCTAATGCAAGAGTACATTTACAAGCGGAAGAATTAAAATTCTGTACAGGTCCTGATATGGCCCATCACGCGATTAATAAAACTTACGAAGTGGATGATGTCTTAACTGCCATCAAGCATTTGTATAAAGGACGGCTTTGCTTACATTCTGGTATTGCTGAGCTATTTCCCAATATTCAGATTTATCCAGTAGGGGGACATACACCGGGTAGTCAGGTAGTCCGTGTTTTAACTAAACGTGGATGGATTGTTCTTGCATCAGATTCCGCACATTTATGGGCGAATATTCGGTTACGCAGCCCATTTCCAATTCTTGATAATCTGTCAAAAACACTTGAAGCATATCAAACGATTGAGGAGTTGTCGGATGGTCCAGATCATATCATTCCAGGACATGATCCCCTAGTAACACAAAGATTTCTGCGATGGAATGAAGATCCCCATATCGTGTGTTTGCATGAAACACCCAAAATGACTGATGCGAAAATTGCTCCATGGCTCTAATGGTAGTCTAGACTAACTTTAACTTAAATTTGTGAAAGGACTCACTATGCAGAGAATTGATTACGTTGTCATAGGCGCTGGTATTATTGGTCTGGCAATTGCGCGAGAACTTGCGCTTAAAGGGCTTGACGTGGTTGTACTGGAATCCGCTAATAATTTTGGTGAGGGAATCAGTTCTCGCAATAGTGAGGTTGTACATGCTGGTCTTTACTATCCACCTAATTCATTAAAAGCAAAATTTTGCTTAGAAGGGGGGGCAGAAATATATACATATTGTTTAACCCATAACATTCCTTATAGACAATGTGGCAAGCTTATTGTTGCGACTGATGAAAAGCAAACTACAGCATTAGAAAGGATTAAACAAAATGCAGAACAATGTGGTGTCGAAAATTTACATTGGCTTTCAGCTGAAAGAGTAAATCACATTGAACCTGAAGTATTTTGTCATGCTGCGTTATTATCGCCAAGGACAGGTATAGTTGATAGTCATGCTTTAATGCAATCCTTTAAATGGGATGCTGAGAAGGCTGGGGCTGTATTCGTATTTAAGTCTCCGTTAATATCAGCAGAAATTTTATCTAATGGATTTCAGTTGCATATTAAAGGTTGTGAGAATGAGACTATTATTGCCAATCATTTAATTAATGCTGCAGGTCTCAACGCAACCAAGGTCGCAAAATCTTTAGTTGGCTTTCCATCTCAATTTATTCCTAAATTATTTTATGGTAAAGGTAATTATTTTGCTTATAAAGGTTTATCCAATTTTTCACATTTAATTTATCCAGTTCCTGAGAGTTCAGGATTAGGAGTACATTTGACATTTGATATGGCAGGAACTTGTAGATTTGGGCCTGATGTTGAATGGGTATTAGATGAAAATTACGATGTAGATAGTACTAGAATAGATTCATTTTATTCACAAATTAGAAGGTATTGGCCTAGTTTGCCAGATGGCTCGCTATATCCAGCATATGCAGGGATTCGACCTAAATTAGGAAATATGAATGATTTTCAAATAGATGATGAAAAAATACATGGTGTACATGGGTTAATTAATCTTTTCGGTATAGATTCTCCTGGTTTGACATCTGCATTGTCGATCGCTAAACATGTCAGTACTCTACTTAGGGGGAGTGAATCTGTGAAATCATTAATTGCTTATTAATTTAAATTTTCTTTTTATAGAACATATAGTGAAAATAAAATTTTGTGTAATTAAAATAAAAGCTAGATTTAATTGAGTGTATAGACAATCAAAGAACAGCATGAGCAAATCATGCTGTTCGATATAAAATTACTATCTAACGTTCAAAATGAGCTTGGCCCCGTTCTATCTTAAGACTCGTCTCTTGATCTCGAATCCTAAACCAGTAATCGGGAACGGTGAGTTGAGTTTTTAATATATTTAACCTATTGCCCACATGTACCTGATTAATATCATAGTAATTCTGCTCTTGTTCCTGATAAAGAGGAGCTATACCTGAATTCATCGTGTAAACCTCTCCTAAAGCTACTCGATCAAGATTTAGATCTTTAAAGAAGGGTTCAATGGCGTTGTAAAGAGGGGTATCTTTAAACGGAACTAAGTCAGAAAACTTTTTCCGAACAAAGAACAAAAGTCTGACCATACACGTCTGGTCTATATCGACCTCTTCCCGAGACAATATACCTATCACATTGTTTTTACGACGGTTACGCCAAACGCTTTGGATAATTTGATTACTTTTTTCCTGTGCGATTTCATACGCTGACATATCTCTAAAGTCTAAATCTCCAAACGCCGACTCACGCCCATCTCGTAATTTGCGTTGTACCACTATTGAATGTACTTCAAATCGTTCTGTTTCCCCTAAAATGAATTCTAGAAAGCGATTGTAAGAAGCCACACTACACGAATATTTATAACTCCAACGTCGATTTTGGCTTATAAATGCACGAGTTTGAATATGTACCTTAAAGTCTGCAAAACAGGTTTCGCAGAAATGTTCTAGAAGTTGGTATTCACCTATAAAGATACTATTGATGTTATGTTTGCTCATTAACTGACTTAATAAATTAATCTCAGGGTGAATTAAGGCATTTTGAAAAACTCCATTTGTGTATGGGTTTATGACATTATCTTTAACAACCTGAAGGACTAAGTTTCCTAGATTAGTCACATATAAATTAGGAACAGAAGGATGGGGGTAAGCTGTTGGATTATTGGTAAATATCCTAAAACTTTTCCTTTTTTTTATCTGCTCAATAAGATCTATATAGGCATATAAAGGTATGGAATACGGTTGTGTGTATAACTGGTTAAAATAGGCTTTAGTCACAAGATTGAGATAGTTGAGGCCTTCAACTTTTTGCATGGTGCTCAATAAGTTCATATTATAGATTCCCTGAGTGAGTTAATTTGTTTCTATTCGTGGTTCTTGACGACTACGGCCTGAACTGGCTTTGGGCTCAGGTAATTCACTCCGTTGAAATCTTTTGGTATTTTTCAGCTCAGAGAAAATAAAAAATTGATCAGCCTTGCAGATATATTCAAAGGTTTGAAATAAGAAGGCTTGTTTTTCTTTATTGGTATAATGAATCATACCGATTGCACAGTATTTGTAGTTCTCCTTGTTCATATTGCAGATAAAAGTGCTTCCTTGATTCTTGGTAATGGTTTTCCAGTAATCAGAGATATATTTAGCAATAGTGATGTCTTCCCAATGCTTATCACCATCAAAGAAAAAATAAGCGTGAATATGAAATCCAGTAGCATGAGAGTATTCATATTGAAAGATATAGCCCTGAATATCATTTAAGAGCTTGTTGCTACGCCAGTTGTTCTTAAACTTCTTCATGCACTTTTTGAGATAGACAAGGTCATTACGTGAATAAGGAAATTCCATTGCTGAAGCATGTTTAAGAATCGTCTTCATATCCCGTTTCAATGAAAAATCTATTCTGACTACCAGAACCCGGGCAAACTTAGCGATGAGATGATTAAACAGCTCAATACAAGCCTTTTTATTTGCATTTTTGTTTGCATCTCTGTCTCTGATTTTCTTCTTGTATTCAGCACTATGAACGTACTCCTTGAGCTTTTCAGTAAAATGATTAAATAGCTCAACATATGTTTGTACGCTCTCTTTGCTTCTTTTATTGACTGGGGGAAGATGAGCAAGTATGGCTAGTTCCTCAGAGGTAAACTGAGATTGGATATGCATCCAAGCTTTTACTTCTTCACTATAAAAATAATTCTTAGAGAATTCATGGTGAAATGTTGAACGCAATTTTTCTTCCAGTGATTTCCATCTTGCAGGAAAGTGAACCCCATAACGGTTAGCTGAAGAAAGGATTTTCTCTTGCTTGAGCTTAGCTACAGGTAAGTTAGTTTTCTTGCATTTATCAATTGCTGCGACAATATCCAGACACATCTCTGCTTCATGATCTATTGCATGTAGAAACCTCCGTGATGATCCGTCAGGCGCTGTGATATCAGTTGCGCCTAAATCTGATCGAAGAAGAGCAAGTTGCTCCTCTAATGTGAATGTACCTGCGGTGTGGAGTAACTGGGATTTATTCATATATTTCTCGAAAAGTGAGTGATCAAGAAATTTGGGCAATAGCTGTCTGTAGACACTGAGTGAGACAGTGTCTAGATCTAATGGGATTTGAAAGGGAATAAGATGATTAAAGGTATTCGATTATCTAAGATTTAGAACCTAACATTACTTGTGATCTGACTTGCTCTAAGCAGTCAGAGTCACAACGATTACATCTGACATGAGTGAGATATATTCAATACAGTTAGTTTCAGTAGATATTCACTACATATAATCATCATTCTGTTTAATTAAATATATTAGTTATTTAATATGTATTTAACTAAATGGTTTAATACCTTTATTCAAACCCATAGCAAACAAATGAGCTTTACACAAATTCATATCGTATTTACGTGAAGGTATGGTTCAGTGAGATATACATACTTAAGCCGTCATTTGTTGCTGATTACGTGCTTCAATTCTGGACTGAATCCATAACTGAACTTCACTTAATCTCCATCGACTTAAGTGACCAAACTTCACCGGTTTGGGAAAGGTAGGGTCGTAACGAGATGATTTAGAATTAATACGATCATAGATAGTCGACCTAGATAAGCCGGTAAGCTCTTCTAAATCGATGCGCTTGATCATCTTGAAGGGATCGGTAGCCTGAGCCATAAAGTATTCCTCATTTTCAAATAATTAAGAACATGCTGTACAACATAGGAATACTTTATCTTTTGAGAAATAGGGCGTCATTATTAGTGCGCCGAGAGATTTTTAATTAGACCCATAATCTCTTTCAAAAATAACTCAGAGGGCTTATGTTCTCTTAGAAGGAGTATAGTGTTCTTGAACTTTGCTATAGAGAGATGGCATCGTAGGGTCTGGAGTTTCGTATTTCCATTGATCAAAATTATGAAGAATGTTTTTACGGATAAAGGAAATAGCTTCATCTGAGACTAGTTTCTTTAAAGTCTCATTACAGCTATTGATCCTGTCATCTAAACGCTTAATATGAAGGGGAGCTTTTATGCCAGTTTTAATGAATGCCTTTTTAAAATCATTTTTTCGGGGCATATAGGTATAAGAAAAACTACCCAGATTCTGAGCTCTTTTATATCTTTCTCGTCTATTGAGAAGTGCTGCTTTCTTTAGAAGGTAGAGTCCAGTAATTGTAGGTATAACTATCGCTTCGTATTCAACATCAATTTTAGAATCAAAAAAGACATCTACATCTATATCTTTTTTTACGGTTTCCAATAGATATTTTTCAACAAGTTTTATGTATTTGGGTTTTAAATAATTGTTGATCATCTCTTTAATTTCTCTGTCTTTATAAGCCTGAGCCTGAATATTTTTAATTTTTATTAAAATTTCTTTGGGCGGCTCTATTGATCTACAATTTATATGTAATGCATAAAACTGGAAAGCTTTTTGGTAGTTAGCTTTAGCTTCTTTAAAGCTCTTTTGTATGCTTGTGAGTTCAACTTCTCCTAATATTTTATTTTCTAATAAATTTCGATAATCATCAGAAGCAATAAATTTTTTAAATTCTCGGATGGGAATCAAGACATCATCGTAATGTCTATAAAGTTGGTGTTCTATAGGCAGTTTATAAAATTTATTTTCATCAAAGTAATGTTGTTCTAGGCCCTGTTCAAGAAGTTTTTTTTGGTGCTCAGAAATAGAAAACTCACCATTATCCAGCAAAGTATTGAGAACGAATAGTTCATCCGCTTCATTTTTTACATTCACGAAATACCATGGATATTGAATATTAAGTTCTGGATTTCGTATATTATCAATAACAAAATGTTCGAGAATTTTGATCTCTTTAGTTTCTTTAGCAAGGGAGTATGCTTTTATCATTTTTGTATTCTCAATATAAATAAAAAAATATATTAAACTTAAAAAATATATATAGAAACAAATCAGAAAAAAGTCAATTTTTTGCTAAAAATGTACAGTGGTTTTGGGGTGCATTCTTGACTATTAAAGATATATTTTTTAGTGGCTTATGTAGCTCTCTTACACCTGTGTTCAGAGGGCTATTTATAACAATTAATTAAATACTTATTTTTGCTTAGATTCAGGGAAAAGGATTTCATAATTAAAGTTTTATTTAAATAAAAATAAACTTTCAATTGCTAAAAGATATGTCTCTATAATTAAGAAATTCTACTTCTTTTTATACTTAATTTACATCCGTAGTTTTATTATCTGAATGAAAACTATAATGATCTAGTGCTTATCATCGTTATAGATTATTGACACCTTAAATTTTGCACATTATCCTTTGCATGCTGGCCTACATTGCCAGTCGGTTTTGACGGACCGTATCTCAGAGCATTAAAAGATCTTTCTTTTAGTGTTTAGCCCCTCGTGCCCCCCTTCTAAGGTGGAACGGGAGGGGGGACACCCTTTGGGTGTGCTGGCCTCTGAGACCAGTCCGTCAACCCCTCTTTCGTTCTGCCACCATAATTCTCTAATGCTTTGGCAGAACTCCCAAGATAAAGGAGTTGGCTATGCATATTCTTTTTATACCCCCCAATTAGTTTGAATAGGATTTGATGAGCTTTTAGTTCTTCAAGCTTTAGTTTTTTTCGTCTAAAAATTTAACTTAATAAATATGTCATGTGAGATACACCGTGGCAGGGCTTTGTATTGCCTAAAAATGCCAAACCTCCATGACCTTGTCACTGGATATAACGATGAAAAATAAAATTTTGATGGGTGTGGTGGGTGTCAGTGTTCTGATTTTAAATGGCTGTTCTTCCGATTTTGAAAAGGGCGTCAAACATGGCTGTTACAACATGGGTGGCAGCCGCAGCTACTGCTCGTGTGTCTATGACAAGCTCGAAGAACACTATGGTCGCAAGATGATGCGCCAGATTGAACGTATGAGCTATCTACCCAATGACCTAGACCGTGTGATGTATCAGTCAGGTCAACAATGCATGGACAAACTCTAATACCAGATATTTAAAAAGCCTTAAGCAAATTATTGAATCACTCATTTCCTGTTGCCTGTTCGGGCAACGGGAAGGGGTTATGCAACTCAATTTAGGAATGTTGATCATGAAACATCCATTTTTTACCTTCTATTTTACGATTGTCATTGGTTACTGGCTGTATTGCATTTGGGAATATCCGGGTCATTACTCTGGTGCTTATTTACTTGGTCGTGCGCTGGTCTGGCCTTTTATATTTATACGTTGGTTCTTTTAGGGGGATTTATGGTGATGAGCATATCGGATCGAATCCAGCAAAGTCAGTGGATGCCCTTATTACGAAGTAGCGACAATATCTATTTTGTGCCAGTCATTCCTAATAAGAAGTTACAAGGTGCCATGAGCTATCTTCCTCATGGTGTAAATCCCAACGATGTACTGATGTTAATTGATGACACGGTATTTGGCAGTGCTAAGGCTGGCATGTGTCTCACGGCAAAGGGGATATTTTACAAAGCCAGCTTTGAGGATGGACAAGCCTATCTGTTTGAACACATACAGCAGGTAGAGGCTGATATTGGAATGATCACCAGTTCCATTCTGATCAACGGTCAGGATGAACTGAACTTTACTCAGCTGGATAAAGGTGTTGTGAGAACCCTAGTTGCCTTCCTAAAGGAATGTTGTCAGGGGCTACATGGTCGACAAAGCACTCACCAGAAGAGTGTAAAAATTGATCCCGAGATGCAGATCATGATTGATCTGTTTGCCTATTTTATTACCTTTAGTACAGGCCAATGGAATGCCCGATCAAAAGAAGTTGTATCCGATCATTTTACCAAGTTGGATGATCAGACCGTGCATCAGTATGTCGAAAAACTACTGAGTGAGCAGATGAGCTTTGATTATGAAGACCTGTTGCATCGTCTGGCAGATATGAAGGATAAGCTTGCCTATAACTTCCGTAGGGAGATGATTGAGCAACTGGTCTATGCCATGGCACTCGGTGAAGTTGAGCACAATCAGGCTGATCTCTTCATGACCCATTTATGCCGTGTAACTAACGTGTCAAGGGCAGTCTTTCCTGACCTCGTCAAAATTATCTATCAATGTTTAGCGGAAGAACAAAATAAGAAAAGACCCCCTGATTTGAATGATGAGCAACGACAGGCATGCCAACTCCTTGAGATTCAACCCGAAGTATTGAGTGAGCAAACCCTGCAAGCTGCTTACCGAAAAAAGGTGGCAGATTTCCACCCCGATAAATACCAGACCTTACCAGAATCAGTGCGCCAACTTATTGAGCAAAAAGCCCAGCAACTCAATCAGGCCAGAGCTGTATTAAAAGCCTATCTAGGAGTGTAGCCAGTGAAGATCAACACACAACGGCTCAAACGGCGCTGGAGATGGTATATGGCTTATGTTGTGATTTTTAGCCTGTCGTTTGCGTTGTTTTATGCCTATGACCGTGCTCAGGATCAATCAACAGAACAGATGTTAGAGGATATTAAAAGTCAATCAGTCAGTTCTGATGATACCGCCGTAACCAGTATTCAGATTGAACAGGAAGCCCCCGCTTTTGATCAAGCTGCCCTCAATCAGGAAAAACATAAATAAAGAAATTTTAAATACATATTACCCACATGAGAGAGCTGATGAATTGCTCTCATTCATAAAGCAATTTCATGAAACCGAAAGGGGGGACACATGATGACAATACAATCTAAGAATACTCATATCCAGACTTTTATTATTGGCGTTTTATCTGCACTTGTTGTGGTGCTTGGAGGATGGGTCGGCTATGACAAGTTACTTAAACCTAAATCAAAAGTGAACGTTCCAACACAAATTGTTGAGAAAACCCCAGTATCTGAACCTGTAAATGAAGTGAGTGAAGCTGAAGTTGTGGCAGCACCAGAAACAAAAAGTGAGCCGATTAAAGTCAAACATATTTCTAGTCAGCTCAATGGAAATATTTTGCAAAGTAGTGGAACTGGAGAAGTCTATCCTGAACTAGGTTTTCCTGACTTTAGCGCACCTGGTTATAAGAAACTCAATAATGCTCAACTTCTTGCACAAATTGATGCTGAGTATCACGAAGGCTTAGAGATGACAGATGATCCTACGGCCTATGGTTTACAAGGAGTTGATCAAGCACCTGCAACTGTCAAGAAAATGTCTGCTTTTATCCAAGCCAATCTGCCTGCCTTTGCCAATGAAGTTTTTGCCCGACCAAGTGTCTCAGATGTTGTGGTTGCAATGGAGGGCTGGATGGACCTTGGTCAGAATGGATATTTATATCGTGCCGTTGTGACTTCTGCACGATATCAATGTAGTTGGTATCAGGTTGTAATTAATAAGAAAACAGGTAAGGGAATCTATGAAGAATTTATCCCTTGCTATCAACCAAATCAAAAAGAAATTTAATGACCTATTCAATAAAGAGAAATTGAAATGAAAAAACTATTTCTAGGTATTGGGCTTGCAGCTATAAGCATTTCAAGTTATGCATTAGATTTACAGTCACATGAAGTACCCGCCTATTTAATTCAACAACAAGGCTATTCTGGGCAAGTGAACTGTACGTATCGTGGTGTTCTAAAAAGTGGAGTCCAAAGAACCTTTAAAGTATCTATGTTCAATGAGTGTGAACAGGTTTTGGCACTCAGTAATGCTACTGTCCATAATGCAATGAGTGAGGCAAGGATTCCATATAGTAGTCATCGAACTTTTGTCCGATTTATTGGGGTAAAACCTCGAAAATTTGGAGGTATTTATATCCCTGGGCGAAGTGATCCTTGTCACCCGAGTTTACGTTCTATTCCACAAGCTGTTGCTGACTGTAAAAATAAACAGCGCGCTCATTAAATAAGAAAATCTAACCAAGACATAAAGAGCCTGCGACTTCGCAGGCTCTTTTTTTTATGCCTTTTATTTAAGGAAGAAGACCATGCACAAGTGTCCTTACTGTCATTCATTACACATCACATTACTCCGCCAGACTGAGCCAACTTCGGGTGTATTCGCAAAGCTTTCATCATTCTCGCCGATGTCTCTGGCAGCAGCCTGTATGCAGTTGTCAAAACGAAGTCCTATGCATCCTTTGGTAGGCGGTTTTGTTGGCTTGGTGATCGGTGGCATGTTTCTGCTCTACGTCCAGCATCAAGACAATATGGTGACCCTGCATTACCAGTGTGAGCAATGTCTGGAGCATTTTGAAATCCAGCAATCAGGCTTCTCATAATTCTCATCGTTTACAGCATTCAAATTATTTAAATCACTTAAAGGAAATCAATCATGGCACATCAAATAGAAACAATGGCTTTTGTTGGTCAAACCCCTTGGCATGGTCTAGGTAACCAACTCCCTCAAAATCAGCCGATAGAAATCTGGGCACAGCAGGCAGGTATGGACTGGCGAATTGAGTCATCCAATGTCAGTTATATGGCAAAGAATGAACGAGGGCAAAATATCATTCTGCCTTATGAGGAACAGCGAGTGCTTTATCGTTCAGATACTCATGCACCGTTATCGGTGGTAAGTCAGCGTTATCAAGAAGTTCAGCCCAAAGAGATTTTAGAATTTTACCGTGACCTTACCGAGCAATCAGGTTTTGAACTGGAAACGGCGGGTGTACTCAAAGGTGGACGCAAGTTCTGGGCATTGGCAAGAACAGGTCAATCGACAGCACTGAAAGGCAAAGATGTGAGTAACGGCTACATTTTATTAGTAACCGCATGTGATGGTACATTGGCAACCACGGCACAGTTTACTAGTATTCGCGTGGTGTGTAATAACACTCTGGCAATTGCCTTACGTGGACAGAATAATAGTGCTGGTGTGGTGAAAGTTCCACACAGTACCAAGTTCGATGCAGAAAAGATTAAGCAGCAATTGGGTATTTCAGTGCGTGCATGGGATGAACACATGTATGAGATGAAGCAAATTAGTCAGCGTAAAGTCACCCAACAGGAAGCAGCAGCCTACTTTGATACTGTGTTTAATAACACTAATCTGAGCATTGCCGAACAGGATGAAAGTATCATTCAGTTCTATCGTAATGTAGCAAAACCTCAACGCACTCATTCATCCAAAGCCGACAATAAAACTGAACCGAATGGACGTGCTATGTCTAAGGTGATGACCATGTTTAACGGACAGGGGCGTGGAGCAAGCCTCTCTTCAGCTAAAGATACCGCTTATGGACTGCTTTGTAGTATCACGGAATTTATTGATCACGAGCGAAGAGCTATTTCAACGGATCACCGAATGGATTCGGCATGGTTTGGTGCGGGAGCCAACATTAAACAACGTGGGTTGGAACAGGCATTAAGAATGGTTGGGTAGATTTGATTAATCAGCCTAAGCTGTATCTTTTAAGGTACAGCTAAACCTAAGCTCTTCTACACCTTTATAACTTGTAAAATTTAAAATTATTCTAAATTGATTATTTGCCGAAGTCGAGAAGGACTCACCTGAATAATAAGTTCGCATATCTGAATTATTCCCAGCCTAAACCTTATATTCACCAAAAATAATTTCAATCCGTTCTGATAGAGTGTGTCTTGAAACAAAGAACATGCTCTATTGGAAGAATGACAACTATTATTTTTTTGCTTCCGTCAAAGTGATTATACGGCTAACACGAAGCGTCATTGAAGTGTATATGAGCTTTCTTGGTTACTGAAACTGAATCAAACTGATCAGAAATTTTAATTTCTAGCTTGTTTTGATGAATGAGTGAAATATTAATAAATTTTACTATCTAAATTCAACATATTAATTTTAAAAGCAAATTATTAAAGTTGGTACGAAAACTGTCTCTTATAGGCGGTATAATAAATTTCAAAGTAAATAATAAGTATTTTAATGTTTTTAACATGGTTTTTATTTTAATGGAATTAAAAACATCTTGAGTGATTTTAATATATGAGTCATAGTTATTTTTAAAT
>NZ_JADWOM010000018.1:0-88823 GCF_016106645.1 Acinetobacter sp. ACIN00229 | reverse complement strand
AGCCTTAGCCATGTTTATAGTCCTCGTTTACGTCGAACACAATTCTGAGCAAGACTCAGCATCGACATATCGCCTAAAAAATCAAACACCCAATACTTGAAAAGCAGACTAATAAGCCTGCTTTTTAAATCTTTGTAGAAAATCTACTAAACTGTATCTGGAGCTCTTATCGAGATTTGAACTCGAGACCTCTCCCTTACCAAGGGAGTGCTCTACCACTGAGCTATAAGAGCGATTATCCTTCGATGGAGCGGGAGACGAGGGTCGAACTCGCGACATGCAGCTTGGAAGGCTGCCGCTCTACCAACTGAGCTACTCCCGCACGATGCTGGTATACTTAGCACTTCAATCGAAGTTAATGGTGGTGAGAGAAGGATTCGAACCTTCGAAACTTTCGTAGCGGAGTTACAGTCCGCCCCCTTTGACCGCTCGGGAATCTCACCATATCACACTTATTTCAGTGTTATCCTACACTTAACAACTTCACACTTTAAATGGTGCCGGCACACGGATTCGAACTGTGGACCTACTGATTACAAGTCAGTTGCTCTACCAACTGAGCTATGCCGGCGCTTCTTAGTGTTTCGTACGTTTCGTATCGGAACGGTGTGCAGTTTAGCAAAACTTCCAAACGATGCAAGCAGTTTTTTAAAAAAAACTGCTAAAAACTCATAAAATCAATCCGTTTGATGATAATTCAACCGCTTTGATCACTGCGCGAGCTTTTATTTGGGTTTCATTCCATTCCGATTCAGGATTTGAGTCAGCAACTAAGCCCGCTCCAGCCTGTACATACACTTTTTTATCACGGATTACACACGTACGGATTGCAATCGACATATCCATTTCACCATGCCATCCTAAATATCCCACTGCCCCACCAAAAACACCTCTTTTCACAGGCTCTACTTCGTCAATAATTTCCATTGCACGAATTTTAGGTGCGCCAGACAAAGTACCTGCTGGAAAAGTTGCCTTAAATACGTCTAGTGCATCGATATCATCACGCACCTCACCTTGTACATTTGAAACGATGTGCATGACATGCGAATAGCGTTCAATGACCATTTGATCAGTCACTTTGACCTTACCAATTTTAGAAACTCGCCCAACATCATTTCGACCAAGGTCAATCAACATTAAATGCTCTGCGATTTCTTTTTCATCAGAAAGCAAGTCTTTTTCTAAAGCGATATCTTCTTCTTTAGTTTTTCCACGTGGTCTCGTACCAGCCAATGGGCGAACTGTCGCAATACCATTTTCAAGACGAGAGAGAATTTCAGGTGATGACCCTACAATATGGAATGGTTTTTGATCCGTAATTGTTTGACCTTGTACTAAGAACAAATAAGGCGAAGGATTTAAATGGCGTAAAGCACGGTAAACCTGTAAAGCCTCTCCATCAAAGTCAGAAACCATACGTTGACCAGGAACAACCTGCATAACATCACCCGCACGAATATATTCTTTAACCTTTTCTATGGTCTCTAAGAATTTCGCTTTACCCGTAATCGATTCAAAATGTGGGGGTGTATGTGGCTTAGCTTGCAAACTAACTGGTGTAGCCAACAACTGTTCCAATTGATCTAACTTTTGCTGCGCATCTTCATAAGCATTTGGCTGTACTGTATCGGCATGAACAATTAAAAACAGAGTATCTTTAAGGTTATCAAAGACAATGACCGTTTTTGATAGCATTAACCACAAATCCGGCAATGTGATTGGATCAGCCGCAGGAACATTTTTTAAACGTGGCTCTATGTAGCGAACTGCATCATAGCCTAAATAACCAACCAGCCCGCCATTAAAACTTGGTAAGTCTGGTAAAATCTCAGCTGGTGGAACTGTAAATTGCTTCTGGAATTCACGAATATATTCAAATGGATCTAGACAATCTTCTTGTGTGATCGAACCATCAGCATGCTGTATCGATAAAACGCCAGCATTACATGAAAAAACTGTCGATTCACCCAAACCAATCATGGAGTAACGCGCCCAGTTTTCACCACCCTCAACCGATTCAAATAAATAAGCTTGTTTTTGCTCCTTAAAACGAGCAAAAACAGATAAAGGTGTTTCCGTATCTGCCAAACGTTGACGATAAACTGGAATAGTGTTGTAACCTGATGCTTTAAGCTGTTCGAATTGCGCTAAAGTAGTCATGAATTTTTCTCTAATATGGTTTCGATTTAAAAGTGTGTTTTCTAGTTTCGATTTAGACACGCCATCGAAAAACCATACGCTTATTCATGCTGATCTCCATTTCACTCATTAGATAATTAACTCAGCCAAACTATCAACCACTTGCTGAGGTTTGCAATCATAGATATTTTCTCCATGATTATAGCCATAGCTAACCACAATACAATCAATTCCCGCACGACGCGCAGCCTCAATATCATTGCTTGAATCGCCAATCATTAATGATTGTGACGCAGATATTTTTAGACTTTGCATGCAATGCAATAAAGGCAATGGATGTGGCTTTCTCTCGGACAAACTATCGCCTCCAAGTACAACTTGAAAATAAGAAGAAAGTTCTAATGCATCAAGTAACCCTTGAGCAAGTTGCACAGGCTTATTGGTAACACATGCCATATGTATATTCAAAGTTTTACAATGCTTTAAAAACTCAGTTACACCAGGATAAATTTGAGTATTCACACAAAGTTCAGCACGGTATATGTCAACAAACTTCTGCAAGAGGACTTTATGCTGTTCAGCATCTAATTTTCCAAAAATATGAAGCAGAACACTTTCACAGAGTTTAGACACTCCCTTACCTACCCATGCTCGGATCTGGGCTTCTGTTATTAAAGGCCATTTTAATTCTTGTAAACTTAAATTCATTGATCTATATAAATCAGCAGCAGAATCAACTAGTGTTCCATCTAGATCAAATAAAATTAAATCGCGCTTACTTAATTGTGCAACAGACATCTTCTTCTTCTCAAAATTTAAAAGGCATGCGTTTAGCATGCCTTGATTGTAAAAGCAGCAATGGATTATTTAAAGAATAACCATGCCAATAAAGCTAAAATTACTAAAATAATAATAGTGATTAAACCAACTGAGGCATTCTTCTGTTGCTCTTTTTCTTCAGCAACACGAGAAACAGGCTCCTCAAAGGCAACAGGTGATGGTTGTTTTACATTGACATCCACACCCTCTGGAATAGGTGCAGGCTTTGGTATAGAGATATTCTGTGGCATACCATCACGACGAACTTCTGTTTCTGCAGCACGCTCTGCAAGACTTGGCATTCCTTGATCACTTAAGTCTTGTGTTAGTGCAGCAGTTTGCACTGGTTCTGCTTCGATTTCGGGTAAATCTAATATTTCTTTCGCAGGCGCTAATACAGAAAATTTAAAGCTAGCAAATTGAACAATATCACCATTATGCAGCTGCTTTTCTTGCTCAATACGAATATCGTTTATGAATGTACCATTTGATGAATTAAGGTCTTGCACCCATAGCAATTGATCTTTTAAAAGCAATGCAGCGTGGCGACGTGAAATTTCAGCGGCTTGCAACAATACATCAGCATCTTGATGGCGCCCGACTAACATATCACGATCAACACTAATTTCTTGGCCAGTAATTTCGCCAGTAATTGCTTGTAATTTCCAAGTCATGCGTATGTCCTATTCATTTTTTATCAATCATAACATGCTACTACGGTGCTGTGCTTGGACGCAGTGTCGTTGTTGTTACGGTATTTTTAGTACGATTAACTTCAGGTTCAGGTAACTGTAAGGTTTGCTTTTGCACTGCTGGCTCTACCGCTACAGGTGTAGTTACCGTCGAGGTTTTTCCACCTGAAGGAACCTGTTGATAATTTTTTGGCTGAGAGGCAATACTAGGTGGTGTCATCTTTTGATTGTAGACATCATCAACCTGCTCAGGCAGTTTTGCAAAATTGCCGTTTTTATCCATAGCCAATTGCAAGCTATAAAGCTGGCTATAGCGCTGCTGAGACAAACGGCGCACATCATTTGCATCACCCACAATTGTTGGGTGGATAAAAACAAGAAGGTTACGTTTTACATTACTTCTATTATCTGAGCGGAACAATCGCCCAACATAGGGAATACTACTTAACCCAGGTATACCTTGTCTTGAAAGTGACGTGTCATCCGACACCAAACCACCAAGCACTACTGTCTGTCCATGCTCAGCCAAAACAGCAGTTTTAATGGCACGTTTACTTGTCACCAAGTCAGCTGCTTGTCCACGACTGTCTTGAACAGCAGAGACTTCTTGTTCTACTTCCAGACGAACTGTACCACCTTCACCGATATGTGGAACGACTTTTAATGTCACACCGACATCTTTACGCTCAACCGTGGTATATGGGTTGATACCCGTACTATTCGTAGTGACTGACCCTGTTACAAATGGAACGTTCTGACCGACAACAATATACGCCTCTTCATTATCCATCGTCACAATGGATGGTGTCGAAAGCAAATTTGATTTGGTATTAGTTTTAAGTGCTTGAATCAATGCACCATAAGCCTTACGGGAATTCTCAAAATTACCCAGAGCCAAGGTTGCCCCATTACCTTTATTAGCGCCACCAGCGATAGCTGATGCTGCCCCAGCCGAGCCACCCGATAAATAACCAGCAGCAATAGAAGATAAACTAGCACCTACATTACTAAAGCTAAGTAAACCAATTCCACTAGATAAATCACCCAGTGCCCATTGAATACCAAGTTGATCTGCATCATCTCCTGACACTTCGATAATTGCGGCTTCAATCAGAACTTGCTGACGGCGAACATCAAGCTGCTGAATAGCAGATTCAATTTCGCGCATTAATTGAGGATCTGCCTTAACCACTAATGAGTTTTGGGCATTATCCGCAATAATGCTCACACCATTTTGGCTAAAGCTAGAGATATTGTTCTGATTATTATTGCTCGAATTACCGTTTAAATTAATAGATGGCGTAGAAATTGAGCTACCATTTGAACCAGAGGTATTTGAACTAGAATTCTGGTTATTACCCATCAAATTATTGATCGGATTCGATGAATTAGAAGAACTATTATTACTATTTGACGAAGAAACTGCTTGTCCTGTTACGAGGCCTTGCAAAATCTCAGATAAATTTTTTGCACTTGCATATTTCAATCGAAAAACTTTTAAACCACCTAAACGGTCGGCCGAAGGCACATCCAGCATTTCAATCATGTGGCGAATACGCTTACGCGTTTCAGGATCACCCTTAACTAAAATACGATTGGTTCGGTTGTCTGCAATAATACGGATACGGGCACCGTTAAAATCTTTCGATGCTCCCGTAGCACTCATTGCCTCCAGTTGAGTAATGATTTCTTCAGCTTGGCTCGATTGGAGACTTATTGCCTCAATATCATTTTGCCCCGTACCGTCGAGGTTACGAATGATATTTTCAAGTTGATAGATATTTGCAGCTCGATCCGAAACAATTAGCGCATTAGTCCCTGCTATCGCAGCCATATGTGCAAATTGTGGCATTAAAGGACGAAGTGCTGGAATTAAATCATTTGGATTCGTGTTTTCAAGCCAAATAACTCGAGTGACGATTTGATCACCACGTAGTCTATTTCTAGAATCGTAAGGGATTCCCGAATTCTTAACATTACTATCTGGCACAAGTTTGATGGTGTTCCCTGAAGGAATTGCCACCACCCCATTTACATTTAAAACCCCAAGAAATAGATCATAAACTTCATCTTTATTAAGTGGTTTATTCGATATTACTGTGACATTGCCACGCACTCGCGGATCTACTGCAAAGTTTTTCCCCGTAATGTCTGCAACTTCATTAATAAATGCAGTTAAGTCAGCATCACGTAAATTGATCTTCCATGTCTGGGCATAGACGCTGCTGCTCACTGTCGCAATCAATGGGGTTGCTGCAAGTAATGCCCAAAGTGGACGTTGATGATTCAATAAAGCCATAACTTGCGATAATTCCTAACTCTTATGGTGACGTGTTATCACTAAAAATTTTGTTGTATGGTCATCACTTGATCACCACGTTTTATTTCTAATTTCACTTGCCCAGCTCGACGAGCTTGTTCAAGTAACTGCACATCCGTTTGCCCTTGCCCAACCGTTTGACCGTTTAAGGAAACAATCCGGTCACCCGGCCTTAAACCTAACTTATTTCTAAGCGCGGTGGGTGTACGTTCTGTAACTTCAAAACCTTCGCTTGAGTTCCCGCTTACACCCATATCACGTAGATATTGTTCACGGTTCCCCTGCATTTGCTGAATAGCCTGTCCTAACGCCTCTTGAGTCGTATTAACAGGTGCCGATGACTGAGGCGCAGTAGCAGTTGGTTGTGAGGCATCTGGCGTCATAGGTTGATATAAACCATTTGGCAAACCTTTAAACTGAAGTTCACGCGTACTTCCATTACCTTGACGCAATATCACGTGATCCCAATAAACTTCTGCCAACTGATAAGAGGTAGAACCTATTGTTTCTCCCACCCGATACCGGTCAGCAGTATTATCAAGCTTAATCACAGCCGAAGAAAAACGGTTGGGATAACCCAGCATCACACCTTGTAATTCTAGGTTGACATTTTCCTGAGCTGCATTGGCTGAAGGTTCATTAAAAAGCGAAAAAGTACTAATGTTAGGAATCTGCGGTTGCTGTGATCCTAACTCTACCCGATCAAACTGCATCATTTGAGGAGGTGCAATCACCCACCAAAATAATGAAGCCAATTTCCAGCACAGCCATAGAATTAAAACGGCAAATACAACCACACTTAACCGATCTAATTTTTGCCATTGTAGATGCTGTAATTTCTCAATCCACACTTTCATTAGTTACCCCCTTGTATTAAGGGCTGACGAGAACTAATGACAAATGTATCTAAACCAGCTTTCCCATCATAAGATGGAATATTCAGTAATAATCTTTGCGTAAGCTGCACATCAAGCATCATGTTGGCATCTAATAAAAGATTCGCCATTTTTTGACTGCGTTGATCACGTATATCAACTTGTAATTGACCGTTTTGATCCGTTAGTTGTCCATTTAAAGAGGGCATATTCATCCGGTCTTGACGGTCACCAATATTATAAATTAAAGCACCGCCACCCCAATGCAATTGACCATCAACTGCGGCGAAACCCTGCTCTTTTTTATAATTAAAATTAATATCTTTTAACTGGATACTATTCACGGGCCATTGCCAGTTCACAATTTGTTTTAATGTTTCAGGCGCAACCTGACCATTCATAGCTTTTACAATTACTTTTTTACCCACGCCATAGCCCATTACCCCAGATAATTGGGTATTTCCACTATGGATATCTACATCAGCAGCGAACCGTAATAAAAACAGGTCAAGAGGTCTAGTTTTCCAATGAATCGAGCCTCTCAAAGTACCACGCCGCCAATCTGCTTGGCCTTGCCAGATATTTCCACTTACATTGTGTAGAGTTTGATTATTCTTTGAAAATTTAGAAATTAGCCACGTCGCCGGAATCTGTAAAATAATAAAAATTAAAAATGCAATGAGTGCAAATAACCACCACTTCCATTGCTTAGACTTTTTCTTCATTCAGCCTTACCAACATGCAAATTATCGTCCTTATTTTGAGAGTAGCTCCCTAGTCTGACATTATGCATACTTTTTCAACATCGCCAATTCACTTCATATAAAAAAACCAAGCAATCGGGCTTGGCTTCGGTATTCAGACTATAAGATGAACGTATGACAAAATCATGAAAACCTACTGCTAAAAGAACTAAATGCAAATTTGATCTCAACAATCTATTTAAAGATGAATTTAAACACCCAATTTCTTAAATAATTTTCAAAACACACTTTAGATATTTTTATGCATAAAAAAGCCAGGCAAATCTGCCTGGCTTTTTAAATCGGCAATACAATTAGATTAAGAAATCTTCAAGTTTTGCGCCTTTTTCAATTTCAGCAACTAACCAGCGTGGTTGTTTACCACGGCCAGTCCAAGTCTCTTCAGAATTGTTTTTGTTGCGGTAACGTGGCTCAACAGATTTACGTGTTGTTTTCTTACGTTTTTGAGCACCAAACTCAAGAAGTTGTTCAACACTAAAACCTACATTTTCAGCGATCTCGATAATTTGATTATAAGCATCTTCGATTGCTTGATCTTTTTTACTTGCAATTAAAGCTTCCGCTTCTTCTTGTAAGCGTTTTAACTCTTCAACAGATAATTCACTGATATCCGGTTTCATTAATAAATACTCCAGTCTTACAGACAATTCAAAATAATACAGACAAAATTTAAAAACATAAAATCAAGACCAATATTATTTATAATCTATTCAATAAGCAATAGTTTGAAAGCCGTGTTCATCAGAATAACTAAAAAAATTACCTTTTAATTACATTATCAATTATAAATGAAATATATTTTATTAATATTTATTTAAGATAAATGTATTAAGTCATGCCCAACAGATTTTTCTAGCTCAATAATTTTTTGTTTTATTTCCTGAGGTATTTCACATTTTCGTTCTGTTAATTTATCTACGCAGACCATAACTGCTTCGCCAGTAGCCACGATTTGTTGCTGTGTTTCGCTCCATAATATATAAGCCATACGGAATGCACTATTACGGAGCTCTTCCACGCGAACACCGACTTTCAATATATCTGGATAAAAAACTGGCTTTAAATATTTACACTGACTTGAGGCTACAACGGTATATAATTGTGGCGTTAATATATTTATAGCTTCCATATATAAAATACGCGAGCTTTCAATATATCGATAATATTGTACATTATTGACATGACCGAAAGCGTCCATATCTCCCCACGCTACTTTCTGTTCATATATTATCGGGTAGACAGACAGTTCTTTCATTTTTGCCTCATATTTTAAATTTTAAAAAATTCGCATCATTTTCAAAGATTAGGTTTAACTGTTTGATTAACACTTCATCTTCATTAAGCGTAGACTTAATACGTAAATAGCTCATTAAAATATTATCTGGATATAATGATAATAATGTTTCAGCCTCCGCTTGACGTCCAGTTGCCATATAGACATGCCATTTTGCAAAGGTTAAAACAGGCAAATTCATATATTGATTTTCAAACTCGATAATTTTTTCTTCGACATCTGCATAGTCTGGAACCTGTTTAAGCAGTTGCTGTTGAAACCACAGATAAAACACTTCCGGATCGAACTGTTCTTTTAATAAGTGTAGTGTTAAGGCTGCGTGCTGCATGCTCATATCAGGCATACGCGCCAATAGTTTGAGCCATAACAACTTACTGCTATAAGGTCGAGTTTGAATTTCAGACTCTAAATCCAGATAACGTTGTTGCAAAGCATGCAGATCATCAACAGAAGCTTCATCAAACTGCTGAAGAAGTTGCTGTAACCATAAATCACGGTGCTCAGCATCTAGCAAACCATACTTCATGGACCGTAAATACACCCATGGGTGTTGCAGCGCCAATTGCCCCCATAACGCTGTTAATCGTTGCTGGTAGGCTGTTTCTATTTCCTCAAGCCAAGGCGATAACTGATGCTGGTATAAAAACTCAAGATGAGTTAATGCACGTTCAGCTTCGTTTTGGGCTAAAAAGATTTCGATTCGCTCTAACTCTGCCAGTTCAAATGCCATGGGCGGTGATTGATCTAAAGCAGCCAATGCTTTTGGATAGTCTCCACTTAAAACCAGAAATTTGGCATCAATAATATTTTTTAAAAGCG
Source organism: Acinetobacter sp. ACIN00229 (assembly GCF_016106645.1). Taxonomy (NCBI): domain Bacteria; kingdom Pseudomonadati; phylum Pseudomonadota; class Gammaproteobacteria; order Moraxellales; family Moraxellaceae; genus Acinetobacter; species Acinetobacter sp. ACIN00229. The sequence continues at coordinate 79,098 of NZ_JADWOM010000018.1, read as the reverse complement.
CTGACTGAGTAAAAACACGTTCAATAAATACACGTTGATCTTCGGCGGCCTCTAATAACCAGACAATACCTAATTGTTCATAGGGATGAAGGTTTTTAAACTGGAAGATGTTTTCACTTTTCCTCTGCTCGCGAGAGGAATAACGTTTAACCCAAAGCCATATAAGTTGAGCAATAAAACTCATGGCAACAAAAGCAAGGGTTAAGCCCCAGACATTTGTTTGCAACTGCAATTGTCGCCAGTAAATGTAGACATACCCCATTCCATAGCCATAACTCAATAAAGCTAAAGCGGCAAAGAGTATTAAACTAATTACGAAATAAACCGACAGGAGGTGTTTCATATCTCCTCCTTATGAGCCAATTAGACCAAGTGTAGATAATTTAGGAACAGGCACTATCGATAAATGTGCCACTTTAGCAATACGTTTTTTTAACTGTTGACTCGTTGCATCAGGCATTTCATCTAGTTTTTGCATCACAGATTGCAACTCGTTTTGGTACTCTGTCATTTTGCCTTGATTGAGTGCCTGTTCAGCAATTAATAGTCTTAATTGCACTTCTTTGAGCACCACACTTCGATTCATTAAATTAATAGACGGCGTTTCTACTTTTTCTATGCGGAACCATTTTTTCCACCAAGATACAGACTCGGATTGATCCATCTCAAGCTTAGGCTGAGCTAAAGCGTGCTGAATATTTTTATCAATCGTCTGTAATAAATCATCAATCAATTGATGGCGCTGATTTTGAGCCAAAGTGAATTGTTGAACTGCTTGCTTATCCTGCTCAAGCGATTGGTTCAAGCTATGTTGCAATGCTGGAGCAATTTCATAGTGCATGAGAGAGAGCTGCAACTGATTTAATTGATCAACTGCATAAATCAATTGCTGCTGATCAATTGCAAATTGAATTAAATCTAACTTTTGTTTAATTAAAACTGTAGGAGCAATACCTGTCGGTGGAGCATCTGGATGAGCCACTGAACTTAGTTTATCGCCTGTATTTACAGGTTGATTCTGTAATTGTCGCTGTAAAGCAACCAATTGATCATTTAGATTGGCATAGTGCTGTTCTGATTGAAGCAGACTTTGCTTAAGCTCGGGAACAGTACGAGAAATTTGCCACATATCGTAACTGAGCTTAGCCAACCAAGCCATGCCCAGTAAAATGATGATAGAAACAAGTTTTCTCATACGAATCCTTATAATGCCTGAATGTGATGAATCATCCCCGAAGGCGATAAATTTTCAAGTTGAATAATGTGAAAATAAGCCTGTTGTTGATCACGATATTCTTTAACAATTTGAAAAAGACGTGGTCCTAAAACCAAATATACACAATCAGGTTGTACATTATTTTTTGAACAAAGCTCTAACCAATATTTCCAGCTGGCCTCACTGGTAATTAAGACAAGCCATTTTTCTAAATTATAATTTGAATTCTGTGTCAGATGTTTGAATGTAGAATATGAGGTTTCTGGGCATTGCCGATGATATAAAACGAAATTTAAAATCTGAATGCCTTGCTGCTGCAAAGTTTCCATCATAAATTGACGTCCACCCTCTCCTCGCCAGAAAGCGACACTACCGGCCTGCTTCAGATTATGAAGAATCGGCAGATTTAACATTCCCTCAGAAGTTTCCACATCTGGAATATGTGCGTCAACGCCATATTCATGAAGGCGATTAGCAGTAGCCTGCCCGACCGCAATCCACTGAATATGTTTTAAGTCATCTAGCTTTAAACCACTTTGTATTAAGTACTGCATACCCACATCAACAGCAGTTGGGCTGACCACAACAATAGCTTGTGCTTTAACTAATTGTTGGTAAAGCTGAAGTAAGTGTTCGGAAAAGGGTTTAGCAACGAGTTCTAAAAGAGGTAAAGACTCAACCTGATAACCTTCATTTTGCAAAGCATCTGTTAATTCAGCTGCACGAGAATCAGGTCGAGTATTAATAAACAACATGGTTTAGTAAAGAGCCTTTAATAGCTCACCCGCACCTTGGTCAAGTAAGTTTCGAGCAAGGTTTTCACCCAGTTGATGAGCATTGCTCGCTTCATCTGTCAGTTCAGCACGTAATAATGTTTGCCCATCAGGACTTCCGACACGACCTTCAATATGGATTTGTCCATTTTGTAGTGTGGCATAACCTGCAATCGGAACCTGACAACCACCTTCCAGATAAGCATTAAAAGCACGCTCAGCACGTACGCAAACATCTGTTTCTTCGTGCAATAGTGGTTGAATTAAAGCTAATACATCTTGGTCAGCTGCACGGCATTCCAAGCCCAACGCACCTTGACCCACCGCAGGCAAACTAATGTCTGGTGTTAAACAATGACGAATGCGTTCTGACAAACCTAAACGCTTCAAACCAGCGCTAGCTAAAATAATAGCGTCATATTGACCGTCATCTAGTTTTGCTAAACGTGTGCCAACATTTCCACGCAAGTCAATAATTTGCAAATCAGGACGCTGTTTTAAAATTTGGGATTTACGGCGTAAACTTGATGTGCCTACTTTTGCACCTTGAGGTAGGTCGGCAAATTTTTCAAATTGATTTGAAACGAAAGCATCTAATGGATCTTCACGTTCACAAATTACTGCCAAGCTTAGACCTTCTGGCAAAGCCATCGGGACATCTTTCATTGAATGTACAGCTAAATCTGCACGCCCATCTAAAAGTGCTGCTTCTAACTCTTTAACAAACAGCCCTTTCCCACCAATTTTTGCTAAAGGCGTATCTAAGATTTTATCGCCCTGAGTGACAAATTTAACCAACTCCACCGTTAAATCTGGGTGAAGCTCCTGTAATCGGGCACGAATATATTCTGCCTGCCAAAGAGCAAGTGGGCTTTGTCGTGTAGCAATTTTCAAGGTTTTCATAAATTCAAGCATGGGCTGGTCAAACAATACACCCTAAACTTAACTTGATCCCTTAAAATTGCAAGTAAAATCTCGCACGCCCAAGATAACTCTTTTTAACTTTAGAGCTGATGGATCCGCTCTCTAAGCATAGATAAATGTCGACGACTCACAGAAAGTCGCTCATCTAAGCCACGTAAACGAACCTGATATTGCCCAGAGCTAACGAGCTCCAGTCCATCTAAATATGCAACTGCAACCAATGCATTTCGATGAATACGAATAAATTGATCTGCAAATTCGGTTTCAAGCTCTTTTAAAGTTTCATCAATTAATACACTGCCATTTTGATGACGCACAGTGACATATTTTTGATCAGCTAAAAAATAATAGATATTTTCAACTGGAATTAGCTCAACCCCACGATAGGTCTTTGCAGCAATTTGATGTCGTTGTGTTTTTAGATCATGTAAAAAATCATGTTGTGGTAAAGCATTGAGCTGTGCTTGAGTAAGCTGAGTCAATTGACTAAAAACTTGTTCAAGTTCTTGAGGATCAATAGGTTTAAGAAGATAAGCTTGAGCTTGAGACTTAAATGCTTCCAACGCATGTTGGTCATAGGCCGTACAGAATACAATCGCAGGTCGAGGATTTAGCTGGCTTAGCTGTTCCGCACAGACAAGACCATTCATACCTGGCATTTGAATATCAAGTAAAATTACATCCGGTTGATGAAGCCGCGCCTGTTCCAAGGCTTCTTGTCCATGATGAGCCGTTGATACAACTTCATGTCCCATCTTTGAAACTAAACGTGATAATCGCTCCACTGCAAGTGGTTCGTCATCACAAATCAGCACCTTCATTCATCCTCCTTGTCACCGTTAACTTGATCCATTTTTTTATGGTTAACTCTGACTAACTTATTATTTTGTTTGATATTGATAGCTCATAATGGTGGTATATAAGGTTTCACCTTTATAAACCTGAAATCTTACGGAACTCCCATAATATGCTTTCAGGCGCTGCTTAACATTTTCAAGCGCGATTCCATGCCCTTTCCTTGAATTTATTGTATCGTCTGTATATGGGTTGGTAATGACTATACTGACCTGATTTTGCAATATTTCAACCAATACCCCTATGGTTGCCTTACCCATCATTGGTTCTACCCCATGAAAAATACTATTCTCTAACAAAGGTTGTAATGTCAATAAAGGAATGGTGATCTGTTTGAGTTGCACAGGTGAAAGCTCGACTTTCCAATCTACTTTTAAACGCTCCCCCAAACGGACCTGTTCAATCATTAAATATTGTTTACTTAGCTCGATTTCTTCATGCAGACTCACCAATTTCAATTCTTGGAAGCTGGCACGAAATAAACGTGACAGACTAATGAGCATGCTTTCTGCTTTATCTGGATCTATCGCAATTAAACTGACTACATTATTTAAACTATTAAATAAAAAATGAGGATGAATTCGCGCTTGCATGGCCTGAATACGGGCATTTAATTCTGCATATTGCTGATGTAACCATTGTTCTCTGACATATAAATAACGTAGGCAGAAAGCCCCGAGTAATATTCCATAGCTTAGATATAAAGGTACATTGGTAAAATAAATACTCCAGCCCTGCGTTAAAGAAGCATGTTTATTTAAAAGACCAAACTGAAAAAAATTACTCATTAAGGTGGTTAAAACAACAATACCTTGCAACATGACAAAGCCAATAGCCAAGGCAAATTCTTGACGTAAAGTGCTAAAAAAACCTTGAAAGCGCTCAACCAATGCAAAAAACGACAATATTACCCAGTTAATAAAAATGATGTATTGAAAAAGCCTTCCCCCGCTCAAGGCTTGCCAAGACTGTGCTTCAGCCAATGCTAAGACCAGAGCCAAAACATTACTTGCGATAATTAATTCGAATAAGTGTTGCCAACGCCCGTTTTTCGTAAAAAAATAGGAGGAATTTTGATTTCGGTATGCTGTAGGAAACAACTTTGTTTGTTGAGCTTCGGCAAGTGATATACTCTTTTTTATTTTACTGAGCCACCATGACCACATCTTCAAATCCCCCTAATTCAGTAACCCCAGACCAAACCTCAGGTATGTGGGGTGGTCGTTTTTCTGAAGCGACGGACGCTTTTGTAGCCGAATTTACCGCCTCTGTTCAGTTTGACCAACGTTTTTATAAACAAGACATCGCTGGTTCGATTGCGCATGCTACCATGCTTGCGAAAGTTGGCGTACTGACAGAAGCAGAACGAGACGACATTATTGAAGGTTTAAGCACCATTCGCGCAGAAATTGAAGCTGGAAACTTTGAATGGCGTATCGATCTTGAAGATGTTCACATGAACATTGAATCACGTTTGACTCAACGTATTGGCATTACAGGTAAAAAATTACACACAGGCCGTAGCCGTAACGATCAGGTTGCAACTGATATTCGTCTTTACCTACGCGACGAAATTGATGATATTTTAAAATTATTAGAACGTTTACAAAAAGGCTTGTTAGGCTTGGCTGCCAAAAATGTAAATACCATTATGCCGGGCTTTACACACCTACAAACTGCTCAGCCTGTGACTTTTGGTCATCACTTGTTAGCATGGTTTGAAATGTTGGTACGTGACACTGAACGTCTCCAAGACTGCCGTAAACGTGTTAACCGTATGCCGCTTGGATCTGCTGCTCTTGCGGGTACAACTTATCCAATTGACCGCGCATATACAGCAGAGCTTTTAGGGTTTGAAGCTGTATCTGAAAACTCTCTTGATGCTGTATCTGACCGTGACTTTGCCATCGAATTTAATGCAGCTGCTGCACTTATCATGATGCATTTATCACGTATGTCTGAAGAACTGATTCTTTGGACTTCTGCACAGTTCAAATTTGTGAACATTCCTGACCGCTTCTGTACTGGTTCTTCAATTATGCCGCAGAAGAAAAATCCGGATGTTCCAGAGCTAATCCGTGGTAAATCTGGCCGTGTATTTGGTGACTTAATTAGCTTACTTACGCTCATGAAAGGTCAACCATTGGCATACAACAAAGACAACCAAGAAGACAAAGAACCTTTATTTGATGCAATCGATACGGTTCGTGGTTCACTCATGGCTTTCGCAGATATGATTCCTGCATTGGTTCCAAATATTGAAATCATGCGTGAAGCTGCACTTCGTGGATTCTCGACTGCAACCGATCTTGCTGACTACCTAGTGAAAAAAGGCGTTGCTTTCCGTGATGCTCATGAAATTGTAGGTAAAGCTGTTGCTTTAGGTGTTGCTGAAGAAAAAGATTTATCTGAACTCACACTTGAGCAATTACAGCAATTCTCTGACTTAATTACAGCAGATGTATTTGATAAAGCCTTAACACTAGAAGCTTCTGTAAATGCACGTGATCATATTGGCGGAACTTCACCAAAACAGGTTGAAGCTGCGATTGCTCGTGCCCATACACGTTTAGAACAGTTATACGCTTAAGGATAAACCATGAGTCGACAAGTTTTTTGCCGCAAATATCAAAAGGAAATGGAAGGTTTAGACTTCGCTCCTTTCCCAGGTGCTAAAGGCCAAGATTTTTTTGAAAATGTTTCTAAGCAAGCATGGCAAGAATGGTTAAAACACCAAACTACGCTGATTAATGAAAAACGCTTAAACGTGTTTGAACCAGATGCGAAGAAGTTCCTTGAAGAACAACGTGAGAAGTTCTTTAACAATGATGAAAGCGTAGAAAAAGCTGAAGGCTGGAAACCAGAATAATCGGTTTATTTTAGCTTCTTCATCATTAAAAAGGCGGGTCCTATACACATAGACCCGCCTTTTTTTTACGTGAAACTTACACAAGCATAAAAAGCCTTACATAGAGCGAACAGGACTCTACATGACATCAAAAAGTAAAGAACTTAATATCAATTCATAGCAAGAAGAACACGATCCCTGTCGTGTTTATGCACTTGATTTTCTGTCCTGAACTTCCCCCCAAAGTTCGGGACATTTTTTTATCTATTATTTTAAAAATAAAAAAGCCTTGTTTTAAACAAGGCCTTTAAATATTTCAGCTCAAAATTACTTTTCGTGGACTTTAGCTTCAATTTCTTCAATTTTGGTATGACGAGCATCAAAGCCTTTTGCCATATAAATGACTTGCTCAGCAATGTTACGTGCATGATCACCAATACGCTCTAAAGAACGTAGAACCCACATGACATTAATAACACGGGCAATGTGGCGTGGATCTTCAATCATATAGGTCATTAATGTGCGGGTTGCTGACTGATATTCACGATCAATGTCAGCATCGGCTAAAAGTACACGTAAAGCTTGATCTGCATCTAAACGTGCAAAAGCATCAAGTGCATCATGAATCATGACACGAACTTGGTTACCAATATGACGTGTTTCCATGTAGCCACGAGGCGAACCACCCTCTTCACAAAGGTTCTGTGCAATACGGGCAATTTTTGCTGCTTCGTCACCAATACGCTCAAGGTCTGTATTGGCTTTACTCATGGCAATAACCATACGCAAGTCAATCGCTGCTGGATGACGACGCGCCAAAATTAGCGTCAAGCCTTCATCAATATCACGTTCATATTGATTGACTGCATTATCTTTAAATTGAACATCAATCGCTAAATTTGCGTCTGTATCAAGCAAAGAATGAATTGCATTTGCGACCTGTTGTTCGACCAAGCCACCCATGGTCATAAACTTTGTGTTTACATCTTGCAAATCTTCATTAAATTGAGAAGAAATATGATGGGTTAACACCGGATTACTTGGACTCAAGGGAAGCCTCCAACATGATGGCGCAGGAATAAAATGATTGAGCATTAAAACACAGCAATCATTAAGTTTTTATGACAAAATTAAATTTCAGATAAAAGCAATTTATTACTGATAAGTTAACCAGCTATTAAGCTCAACCAGATCTTTTTCACCGAGCTGGCCTACCGCAGCTTTTAAACGAAGCACATTCAATAAATAGTCATATTGAGCATTAAAATAATCCTGTTTTGCAGAAAAAGCATTACGCTGCGCCAATAAAACATCAACCATACTTTTCAAGCCTTCGTTATAACTCGCTTTTGAAGCTTGAGAAACTAAAGAAGAGGAATCCATTGCAGCCTTTCTTGCTTCAAGTTTGGCTTGATCTGTATCTACCTGCATAAACGCACTTTTCACATCGACATTGGCACGGCGAATGGCTGCATCAAGTTGTGCCTGCGCTTTACTGGCTTCTACAGTGGCTTTTTTAATTGATGTTCGGGTCCGTCCACCATTAAATAAATTCCAGTTCATTTCTACACCGACCTGATCAAATTTTCCGTCAGTCGAAATGAGTGTCTCTGGTGTTTGTTTGGTATAGCCATAGCTCGCCACAGCATCTATTTGAGGATAAAGCGCGGCCTTTTCGACACGGCGCTGGTCTTCACTATATTTTTGCTGTAAACGGGCTTGCTGGATCTTTAAGTTTTTTTGCTGTGCCAAAGAAAGCCAGTCATTAAGCTCTGCTGGATAAGGCTTTTGAAAATTAAAATCACTTCGCAGTACAGCGAGTTTATCTTGATAAGAACCAATATATTCAGACAGCTGTTCTTGGGCTAAAAGTAATTGAACATTGGTTGAAATACGATTGGCTCTGGCATTTTGATATTGAGCATGGGCTTCACTCACATCACTACGCGCCACCAAACCTTCTTTGAGTTTGGCATTCATCATATTAAGCTGCTCAAGCAAAGCTTTTTCTTCTTGTAGGTATGCAACACTCAATGCCTGCTGACGCAACACATTAAAATAGGCTTCTGCTACATTTAAAACATGGTCTTGTTTTTGCAGCCTTAAGGTAATTTCACTTAAGGCAACCGAAGTTTTAACTTGTTTATAACCTTCCCAAGCATCCATTCGAAACAATGGCTGACGTGCTGTTAAGGTCGCTTGCCGAGTCGTTGAGGTATTACTCACCAAAGCATCAGAAAGTCCTTCTTGGTCAACACCTGGAAAGTTTGAACGCTTTACAGTTTGTCGATTACGAGTAATGTTTCCAGACAGTGTAACGGTAGGTAATAACGCTCCCGTTGCCAAGCCTAAATTAAGTTGATCTGCTTCAAATTGTTGTTGATTGGCTTGCCATGTCGGATCATTTTGTTTTGCGCGCTCATAAGTCTCAACCAAATCTAGAGCAAAACTCGAAGATGCAAAACTCCAAAGGCCAACAGCGACCATTAATTTTATTTTCATTGTTCAAATCAACGATAAAACTTGCCTTTTAGACTAAGAAAAATTCGAATCAAACTCAAGCCATTAAAAGTTTTAGTTTTTTTAAGCGTTCTCAGTTTTTGACAATATTAAAATACAAATAAAAATCAAAAGCATGCCTATCCAACCCAACCATGAAACATGCTCACCCACCAACACAATGGCAAAAATCGCAGCAACTAAAGGTTCAAATAAAGTTAAGGTGGTCGCTTTGCTGGCATTTACTGTTTTTAGACCAAATCCAAAAAGTAAATAACCCAAAAACATAGGAATTAGCATCATATAACCAGCCACAAGTAGATTGGTTGAGCTTTGTAGTAACCCACCACCTGTAACCAACAAAGTAGGAAGCAAAATAACTGCCCCACCACCCATAATCATGCCCATTGCAGCTTTAGAGGCAACACCCCGATCTATTAATCTTTTTGCAGCCCATGAATAAAGCGAATAAGTTGTAGCTGCGACAAGACCAAGAAAAATACCGAAGTATTTATTCCATTGATTTGTACCGTCTAGAACTGCATGACTTTCACCCATCGACAACATTGTTACGCCAAGCACACCGCAAATAAAACTTAGAAACCAGATGGCAGACAAAGCTTTGCGATCAAAGAATCGCTCTAAAATGGCTGCAATCAGTGGAGCCGAACCAATTGAAACCACGGTGCCAATCGTAATGCCTGCATAATGCATTGAGGAATAAAAAGCCAAAGGATAAATACCAACCGCCGCTACACCTAAAAGCAGTATTAAAAGATTTTCTCTTATAAATTGTCGGTTTTCACGTATCGCTCGTGATGCAACCAAAGCTTGTAAAAGACCTCCTCCACCCATCGCTACGGCGCCAATAGCAAGTGGACCAAGTGTCGGAGCAAATGCGGCCGCAGTACCTGTTGTTCCCCACAAAACAGAGGCAACTAAAATCGCAATTGTGCCTCCATAACTACTATTTTTAATGAGGCTAATCATGTGGGCATTCTCTATTTAAAATATCTTCTGCCATTTGTTTTGCTAATAGAAGTTGACGACTGTTGCCTTCTAAGCCTGCTCGTGCCATAGAACCTTCTAAAAGAAAAGAAAGTTGCGTAGCCACATAGCTAATCCGCTGTGAGTCTGATATCAATTTTTTTAAATGTTCAGCAACAATAGCCTCGACTTCTTCTTTATGCTGTCTTACCGAACTTCGCCCTGCACTATTTGCAGGAAACTCAGCCGCAGCATTCAATAACCCGCAACCTCGAAAGCCTTTTTCATAGGCAAATTCCGCATGGTCTTGATAGGCATCAAATACGGCCAAAATGGCTTCTTTAGCTGTTTTTATTTTTTCTAAACGCTTTTGATAGAGATCGAGCCACTCTTGATGGCGCGCAGCAATGTAGGCATCGACCAGCTCACCTTTTGAAGAAAAATTATTATAAAGCGACATTTTAGCAACATCTGCTTTAGCCGTAACCGAGTTAATTCCAGTTGCAGTAATGCCATCGTTATAAAACAAAGTTGAAGCGGCATCGAGAATTTTCTGTCTTGCTGTTTTATCATTCATAGCTTTAATTTAAGTAGACCGACCTACCCAATAATAAAGATTTCTAACAATGATGCAATCTTTTTCCGAGTTATAATTTGAGCAATATTCACTTTGATAAAAATACAATGATGAAAAAAGTTCTAATGATGAGTATGTGCAGCGCACTACTTTTAGCTGGATGTAATAAAACATCACAGCAAGATCAGACTGTATCTAAAGATCAAAAATCAACTGAGCAAAAGGCCACACAAAAACAAGACAGTAGCTGCTTACAAATTATGGTAACTATGCACACAATTAATCAAAACAGCAAAATAGAAGACTTAAATCAAATTAATGAAAAGCTTAAAACCTGTGTTCCGTCTTTAAAAAATGATGAACAGCTTAAGCTGATTGATGCATCAACAGCCATGTATCAGCGTTTTATTAAACAAGACTACACTGAAAAAACAGGTAGAGCGTTTGAAGCTTTTGGCTATGCTGTTTTAGAACATAAACAACAAGACCTTAAAAAGGTCATTCAAAGTCAGAAAAAGCTCTTCAGCCAACTGAGCCCACGTGATCAATATTTACTTCAACATGAAGGTCAAGCCTATATTGAACTACTCTATCAAGGCGAAGGCATGTTTACCTATCGACGTCAGCCAAACTATTTAGTTGATGTTTTTTCTAAAGCCTTACCTGCTGACCAAAAAGAGTTTTTAACTCGTATGGCGAAAGACAATCAAAATATTTTCTATAACGATGGTGCGTTGGCTATTTCATGGAAAGAGCTGACTGAACGTGCATTATTTTGGGAAAAGTTTATTCAAAAGTATCCAAAAAGCCATTTTATTAGTGATGCAAAGCTACTCTTTAACGAATATCGCTATTTTATTTTCTTTGGTCTCGATAATACGCCAGTGTCAGATGAATATGCTCCGAACACATGGTTTGATAAAGATGCGCTTCAACAAATTCAATTTCTTTCTACACAGAATCAGTCGAGTTTAGCGAAACCTGCTCAACTATTTCTTAAGTTTATTGCCACGCCTGTAGAGGAGCGTAATAAGCAATTTAAAATAGATTTAAGTGATAAGAATGGTGATAAAAAATCAAATTATCAGATGACCCATGAACAACTTGAACAGCTATTAAAATTAGACTCCCCATGGAACACTGAAGTGTATCGTGACTGCCATATGGATGCGGTTTGTATAGATACAAATTGACAATGCCACCCAACCTAAAACATGTTAGTCTGTAAATCGCTTGACGGAGCGCGAGTAATAACTCGCTGAGATTGTGTAAATTTCGTGTTATCGCAACACAAATTTGAACATGAGTACCGTTGAACCTGATCAGGTTAAGACCTGCGTAGGAATCAAGCCATCTGAAAACTTAAGCCTTAAATTTATCTAGCAAAGATAAATCCGCCATCGTTTTTGGTCGTGCTTGATTCGTTGATGTTATTCATAAGGATCATGTAATGAACCAGTTAACGAATCTCTCTTCTGCTGAAATTTCAGCACAACATGAACAAGATGCAAAAGATTTAACCCGCATCTTACCCGCTTCTAAAAAAGTTTATATTGAAGGCTCTCGTCCTGATATTCAGGTTCCAATGCGAGAAATTTCTTTAACAGATACTCCAACTGGTCTGGGCGGTGAACATAATCCCCCTGTTATGGTCTATGACACTTCAGGTGTTTATACAGATCCAAATGTTCAAATTGATTTAGACAAAGGTTTACCTTCAGTTCGCCAAAACTGGATTGAAGAACGTAACGATACTGACGTACTTTCTGGTTTAACTTCAACTTTTGGTCAAGAACGTTTAAAAGACATTCGTACCGCTGACATTCGTTTTGCTCACATTCAAAACCCACGCCGCGCTAAAGCTGGCCAAAATGTCACTCAAATGCACTATGCCAAGCAAGGTATTATCACACCTGAAATGGAATATATTGCAATTCGTGAGAATCAACGCCAGCGTGAAGGTGTTGATATGCGTCAACATGCTGGACAAAATTTTGGTGCAAAAAACTTAAAAGAAATTACACCTGAATTTGTTCGTCAAGAAGTTGCTAAAGGTCGTGCGATCATTCCTGCCAACATTAACCACCCAGAACTTGAGCCAATGATTATTGGCCGTAATTTCTTGGTTAAAATTAATGCCAACATTGGTAACTCAGCACTGGGTTCTTCAATTGACGAAGAAGTTGCCAAAATGACGTGGGCAACGCGTTGGGGTGCCGACACCATTATGGATTTGTCGACAGGTAAAAACATTCATGAAACACGTGAATGGATTATTCGTAATTCACCTGTTCCAATCGGTACCGTACCTATTTATCAAGCGCTTGAAAAAGTTGATGGTGTTGCAGAAGATCTAACATGGGAAATCTTCAAAGACACACTGATTGAACAAGCTGAGCAAGGCGTTGACTACTTCACGATTCACGCAGGTGTATTGCTTCGTTATGTGCCACTTACAGCAAACCGTTTAACAGGTATTGTGTCTCGTGGTGGTTCAATCATGGCGCAGTGGTGTCTAGCGCATCATGAAGAAAACTTCTTATACACTCATTTCGATGAAATCTGTGAAATCATGAAAGCTTATGACGTTTCATTTAGCTTAGGTGATGGCTTACGTCCGGGTTGTATTCAAGATGCGAATGACGAAGCACAGTTCAGCGAACTTAAAACCCTAGGTGAACTTACACACCGTGCATGGGAACATGATGTTCAAGTCATGATTGAAGGCCCTGGTCATGTACCAATGCACATGATCAAAGAAAACATGGACCTTCAGCTAGAAGTATGTAAAGAAGCACCATTCTATACGCTTGGGCCTTTAACGACTGATATCGCTCCGGGTTATGACCACATTACTTCTGCAATTGGCGCAGCCATGATTGGTTGGTACGGCACAGCGATGCTTTGTTATGTGACACCAAAAGAGCATTTGGGTTTACCAAACAAAAAAGATGTTAAAGACGGAATTATTACCTACAAGCTTGCGGCACATGCTGCTGATCTTGCTAAAGGACATCCGGGTGCTCAAGTTCGCGATAATGCCTTGTCAAAAGCTCGTTTTGAATTCCGTTGGGATGATCAGTTCAACTTAAGTCTAGACCCTGACACAGCGCGTAGCATGCATGATGAAACCTTACCCAAAGAGGCTCATAAGTCTGCTCACTTCTGTTCAATGTGTGGACCAAAATTCTGTTCGATGAAAATCACCCAGAATGTTCGTGACTATGCCAACAACCTCACTAATAGCAATTCAGAGGTTGAAGAAGGCCTCAAAGCAATGAAAGAGGTTTATCAAGAGCAAGGTCAAAAACTGTATCATAAAGTGTAAATATTCAAAAAAAACACTTGCCTAGCCATGATTCTCGGTTAGGATGAAATAAATAGATTTCGTCCTGATCGAATCATGAGTATTGTTGAACGTCCAAGTTATACATCTAAAGATGTCGAAGTAACATCACGTGAATCTCTATTCCGTGGTTTTATTCAAGTTGAAAAAGTCAGCCTTCGACATCGTCTATTTAATCAAACTGAATATACTCATGTATTACAACGTGAACTCATTCATCGGCCTGAAGCGGCTGGCGTTCTACTCTACAATGATCAAAGACAACAGTTTGCGCTGATTGAACAATTTCGTGTAGGTGCAATTAATGACCCCGATTCGCCGTGGCAATTGGAAGTAATTGCTGGTGTATTAGATGGAGATGAAACGCCGGAGAGCTGTATTCGCCGTGAAACACTTGAAGAGTCAGGATGCACAGTTAATCATTTACATCATCTATTTAGCTTTTATCCATCTGCTGGGGCGTGTTCAGAACTATTTCACTTATATGCTGCTGAAACAAACTTACCATCTAAAGGCGGGGTTTTTGGCATGCCTGATGAAGGTGAAAATATTCTTTTACACCTGTTTGACTACAGCGAAATATCAACATTATTGAGTCAAGGACGTTTGAGAAATGCCCCTGTCATTATGGCGTTACAATGGCTATCTCAACACATCACAACGATAATAAAATCCGACGAGGTAGGACGGTGACTTTTCAAGTCTCAACACTTTCACAAAAAGACCATGTCATTATACAAATTACCGATACCCACTTATTGGAGTATCCACACTTAGAATTTGTGGGGATGAATCCTGAAGAAAGTTTTCATGCCATTATTCAACAGATCCTGAAAAAACATCCTGAAGCTGATGCCATCATCCACACTGGAGATTTGGCTCAAGCACCAACGCCCATTACCTACAAACGTTATATTCAATATATGCAAACGTTAGGTCTGCCATTTTTTCAGACACTGGGCAATCATGATAACGTTGATCATTTTCCATTACATAAAGAAAATCATCAGGAACCTGTGGTCATTTGTCTAGGAAACTGGCGCGTTATTTTATTAAATAGTGCAGTAAAAGGTCA
Source organism: Acinetobacter sp. ACIN00229 (assembly GCF_016106645.1). Taxonomy (NCBI): domain Bacteria; kingdom Pseudomonadati; phylum Pseudomonadota; class Gammaproteobacteria; order Moraxellales; family Moraxellaceae; genus Acinetobacter; species Acinetobacter sp. ACIN00229. The sequence continues at coordinate 63,998 of NZ_JADWOM010000018.1, read as the reverse complement.
GATTAATGGGCACCTGTCGCCAGAACAACTACAAAATTTAGCGGCATTACTCGAAGAATTTTCAGATAACCCTGTTTTATTGGCTTGCCATCATCATCCTTTTGCAATGAAATCCAAATGGATTGATCATCACAAGTTACAAAATTCTAATGCTTTGCTTACTACATTAGCTCCATTTAAAAATGTAAAAGCTTTAATCTGCGGGCACGTTCACCAAGACTCACTAAACACTTGGCAAGGGATCGAATTTTTCTCGACCCCCTCAACAAGCGTTCAGTTTAAACCATTTAGTAATGAGTTTGCCCTAGACCAAAATGCTCCCGGCTACCGTTACATTCGTCTAAAAAACGATGGTAGTTTTGAAACAGAAGTCTTCCGTCTTGAAAATTTTCAGGGCCTTATAAATACTAATATTTCAGGCTATTAGCTCTATTTTATATATGTTTATATGCAATTATGACTAGGGTAAACACGTTTTGAAAATATTTACGGGACGGAATGACTATCATCTTGCAGGAAAAATCTATATGATGACGACCCGATGGGAAAATCCCATCGATGGTTTTCTATAAAAACACTTGCATATCACCATATTTTTTGCGTATAGATAATACGTGTATGATGAGGAATGCCCTATTATGGCGAATGACAACCACAACCAAGTTTTGGATGAACATACAGAAGTTGTAGTGGAAGGTGACAAAGCTTCTGCAAAACGTGCACGTAAAGTGAAACCTAAAACTTCTGACATAGGCACAACTGCAAGTTTATTTGGTATTGCACCTTATCAACCTAAGAAAAATGAAGAGTACATGTCTGAAGGACAGCTCGAGCATTTCCGACAAATTCTGCAAGCATGGAAAGCTGAATTAATGTCTGAAGTTGATCGTACGTTGAATACGATGCAAGACGAATCAACTGCATTGCCAGATGTAAATGACCGTGCCACCCAAGAAGAAGAGTTTGCAATTGAATTGCGTACACGTGACCGTGAACGTAAGTTAATTCGTAAAATCGAACAATCTATGGAAGCAATTAAAAACGAAGACTACGGTTTCTGTGAAACATGTGGTATCGAAATCGGTTTACGTCGTTTAGAAGCACGTCCAACTGCAACGTTATGTATTGACTGCAAAACTTTGGCAGAAATTAAAGAGAAGCAAAATAACGGTTAATATGACCGCTGTAGCTACTCAAGAAAAGCCTAGCTTTTCATACTCAGGTCGGTTTGCGCCCTCGCCAACCGGCCCTTTGCATTTTGGATCACTCATTACCGCCGTCGCCAGTTATTGTGATGCTAAAGCTCACCGAGGCAAATGGCTGGTTCGTGTCGAAGACACAGATATCCCTCGTATTTATCCGGGCAGTGAAGAGCATATCCTCACCTCACTGGAAGCCTTCCAGTTCGAACCCGATGCAGAAATCATCTTTCAAAAAAACCGTTTAGACATTTATGAAAGTGTACTAGATCAACTTAAAAAAGAGGGTCTAATCTATGCTTGTCAATGTACACGCAAAATGCTGGGTTCAAATGCAATCTATGCAGGCACATGCCGCGATCTCAATCTTGATTTTAAAGACCAAGCAATTCGTGTAAAAGTTAAAGATCAACAAATCTGTTTTGATGACCGACTGCAAGGACTTCATTGTTCTAATCTGCAACACGACCTTGGAGACTTTGTTCTTAAACGCCGTGATGGGATTATTAACTATCAACTTGCTGTCGTCGTGGATGATTATCTACAAGGCATCACCCATGTCGTTCGAGGCTCAGACCTATTAGATAATACCGAACGTCAGATCTGGCTTGGCGAGCTCTTAGGATACCCTAAACTGAGCTATATGCACCTCCCTCTCGCCATGAATGATCAAGGGCAAAAGCTCTCTAAGCAAAACCTTGCTCAAGCACTCGATTTATCTAAAGCGCCTGAATTGCTGCAACAAGCAATACAAGCATTGGGACAACCTCATATTGATTTAGACCAGCCTAAAGTGATGCTAAAGCAGGCAGTATCACAGTGGAATATAGATTTAATTCCACATGGACAAGAGCTCAGCGGAACATATCTATAAATAAAAAAACCCGATATTAAATCGGGTTTTCTCATGCCTAAAAGTTCAACTAGAAGTTTGATTCTTCCCTTTCTGGGTTCACTTCTTGAGTTGAAGCATCAATCTTTAAGATCAAGCTAATCATCGCGGCACACATCATTAAAGATGTACCACCATAACTAATAAATGGCAGAGTCAAACCTTTAGTCGGCATCAAACCCATATTCATGCCCGCATTTACCAAGATCTGGAGCAAGAAAATAATACTGATACCGTAAGCCAAATAACCTGCGCGAAGGTAATGATGTTTCAATGCACGATGACCAATTTTGATACAACATGCCAACATCAAGAAAGACAAACCAATGACAATAGAAATACCAAAGAAACCAAACTCTTCACCTAACACGGCCAACATAAAGTCAGTATGCGCTTCAGGTAAATAAGATAGCTTTTGGACACTATGTCCTAAGCCTGTACCAAACCATTCACCACGACCAAAGGCCATTAATGCATTTGATAACTGATACCCCACACCTAATGGATCTGCCCATGGGTCAGTAAACGAAATCAAACGTTGGAAACGATACGGCTCAAATAAGATCAAAAATACGATACCGGTTACAATCGCACCTAACATAATTAAGAACTGTGTTGGCGGTGCACCAGCTAAAAAGAATACCCCGACCATCATCAATACAATTACGATCGTAGCACCCAAGTCAGGCTCAGCAATAATCAAACCAACCGTAATTGCCATAACCCCACTTAAACGTAATAAGCCTTTCCAATGAGTACGAACCTCTTTGGCACGGCGCACAACGTAGTCTGCGGTAAAGATTGCCATCATGACTTTGGCAACCTCGGTTGGCTGTAAAGTAAAGCCACCGATCTTAATCCAACGTGTAGAACCGTTCACTTCTGAACCTACCACCAAAGCAGCAAGTAGCAGAACCATGGTCAACAGCCACAGCGGGAAAGTATTTTTAAACCACGTATTGAGTGATATCCGATAGGTCAAATATGCCACCACAGCCGCAGCGACAATCGAAATACCATGACGAATCACATAGTGAAACGGGTTTTCATGCATATATTCAGCATAGGGCATCGAAGCAGACGCCACCATCACGGAACCGATACACAACAATGCAACGACACAGAAAATCAGGACATTACGTGGCGTCACTTCCGCTGGCCATTTAGGCAATATCCGTTCATACCAATGATTGATTTTCTGGATTGTGGTCTGAGCTAAGCCTGCCATACTACATTCCTAATCATGTTTTCTTTAAACCAACGAATTGACGCAGGCAACAAACTGCTGACCACGATCATTATAACTTTTAAACATATCAAAACTTGCACAGGCTGGTGATAACAACACCACATCTTCAGCTTGTGTTTCACGTTGACACAGCTCGACAGCTTCTTTGAGTGTTGCTGCATGCAAAATTTTGGTTGCGCCCTGAATTGCTTGTTCAATAACTGGAGCATCTTCACCAATCAATACCACAACTTTGGCATATTTTTCGATAGAAGAACGTAATGGAGCAAAATCTTGACCTTTACCCTGCCCACCTAAAATCAAGGCAACCTTGCCTTTTTTAACCTCAATTGCAGCACCTAAACCGTCAATTGCTGCAAGTGTAGCACCAACGTTAGTCCCTTTAGAGTCATTATAATAACGTACATCATGTACAGTTCTCACATACTCACAGCGGTGCTCTAATCCTTTAAATTGTTTTAACGTTTCAAGCATAGATTCCATAGGCAAACCAATTGCTTCACCTAATGCCAAACAAGCTAAAGCATTGGCTACGTTGTGCATGCCTTGAATATATAAATCTGAGCTTTTAATTAAACGCTGCAAACCACGTGCAAGCCAAAGCGTGCCATCACCATCTCTTAAAACACCATATTGATTTAAGTCTGGGGCATTTAGACCAAAGCTTTGCATTGGTGTGGTATCTGGAACAAGAGGACGACTTAAAGCATCATCACGGTTAAATATAACTTTTTTAACGCCTTGGAAAATACGGTGTTTTGCTTGGTGATAACCCCACATATCGCCATGACGATCTAAGTGATCTTCACTCATGTTAAGAACCACAGCAACCTCAGCATTTAAATGTGAGGTGGTTTCCAACTGAAAACTTGATAGCTCAAGTACAAGCAACTCTGGTTGGTCTTTTAACAAGTCTAGAGCTGGGCGTCCTAGGTTGCCACCCACAGCAACTTTTTTACCCGCATCTTTAGCCATTAAACCAATTAAAGTCGTTACTGTACTTTTGGCATTAGAACCTGTAATAGCCACAATAGGGACTTCAGTCGCACGGCGTAATAGTTGAATGTCACCTACCACTGAAATCCCTTGAGCAATAGCTGCCTGAATTTCTGGTAATTGCGGTGCAAGGCCTGGGCTTAAAATAATTTCTTCTGCTTGTAATAATAATTCTTGGTCGAGTTGACCAAAACTGGTTTTAACACCAGCTGGAATCTGGTCATGACCAGGAGGGGTTGGACGAGAGTCCGTTACTGCAACTTGGTAGCCTTGTTCATGCAGGAAATTAACAGCAGAAACACCTGATATTCCTAAGCCTGCGACAACTTTTAATCCACCACGTTGTATTAACATTTTTGCCCCACAATTTATCAATCGACAGAATGGCAAAAATGTTAGCACTTTGCTGTTTTGAATGCTTTTTCAGTTTGAACTTTATTCATCTTTTTTTGTGTCAGTGCGTAAAAAAGCCATCAATATGATGGCTTTTTAAACGAAACAGGAAATACTAAATTTATTGCCATTTAATCGGCTTAATTTCTTGAACTGTATTCGTAGGTTTATCTTCGCTTGAACAACCACAGCCACCAGCACAGCCAAAGGTCATTTTTGGCTTAAGCCATTTTGCCAAGGTTGTCCAACCCTGCTTTTCACAAACTACAGAGAGTGAAGAAAAGACTGAGTTTGCTGTTTTTGGAAATACTTTCTTAAAAACAACAACCGCACTCCAACTCACTACAACCGCAATAATCAGATATTGAATCATATACAACCTCCTTTCTTGCTTTAACCCCAATAGTGGGAAGCAATTTGATAGGTAACAAACGATGCCAAATAAGCCAAACCGAACAGATATGCAGTCATGGCAGCAACATGTTTCCATGAACCTGTTTCACGTCGTACTGTTGCCAACGTAGCCAAACAGTGTGGGGCATAAATGAACCACACTAAAAGCGACAATCCTGTTGCCAAAGACCAACCTGTGCCATCTGCACTAATCAGATGTGACAAACCTTGAGCTACAGCATCGTCACTCGTTGCAGACAAGGCATAAACTGTACCTAATGCTGCAACCACAACTTCACGTGCGGCCATAGCTGGAATCAAAGCAATACAGATTTGCCAGTTAAAACCAATTGGAGCAAATAAAGGTTGGATAAGGTGTCCGAGCATACCGGCAAAACTATAATCTATAGCTGGTAATGTCGCCCCTTCTGGTGGTTGTGGGAAAGTACACAAAAACCATAGCAAAATAGAGAGGGCAAAAATGATTCCGCCGACGCGTTTCAAGAAGATCTTTGCACGGTCCAGTAAACCGATTCCCACACTTTTTAAATCAGGGAAACGATAACTCGGCAGCTCTAGCAATAAGGCATGTTGAGACTTATCTTTTTGGAAGAATTTCATTAAAAATGAAACACAAAGCGCACTCACAATACCAGCCATATACAGACCGAATAGCACCAGACCTTGTAGGTTGAAAATACCCCAGACCATTTTCTCTGGAATAAATGCAGCAATCAGCAAGGCATATACAGGTAAACGTGCCGAACAAGTCATTAATGGCGCAACCATAATGGTTGTAAAGCGATCACGAGGGTCACTAATACTACGCGTTGCCATAATACCCGGTACTGCACAGGCAAAGCTTGAAAGTAAAGGAATGAAAGCTCGTCCACTTAAACCAGCTTGAAACATTAATTTATCAAGTAAAAATGCTGCACGCGGTAAATAGCCAGATTCTTCTAATACTAAAATGAAGAAGAACAAGATCAGAATTTGTGGCAAGAACACCACTACACCACCAGCACCCGCGATAATTCCATCAACGACCAAACTATGTAGTAGGGGCTGTGTAATCACACTTCCGATTACTTCACCCAACCAGCCGAAGAAACCTTCAATGCCATCCATGAATGGGGCTGCCCACGCAAAAACTGCTTGGAACACAATAAACATCATGAGTGCAAGGCTGAGCAGGCCTAAAACTGGATGCAAGAAAATTCGATCTAGAAAATCAGTACGCTTATCACCCTGCTCAACATAATGAACAACATCTTTAAAAATCATATCGATTTTTTGATGATGAGTTCCAGTTAAACCACTCAATTCGGTTTGTGGCACACTGTATTTTTCTTGATCAAGGGCATGTAATAAATTTTCAATACCCGCATTACGAACAGCAACTGTTTCAACAACGGGCACACCCAAACGTTGAGATAACTTTTGAGTATTAATTTGGATGCCACGACGACGCGCTTCATCCATCATATTCAGTACAAGTAAAATCGGGCGGCCTAGCCCGATCATTTCGAGCACCAGTCCTAAATGCAATTTTAAGTTAGTGGCATCAACCACACATAAAAACGCATCTTGCTGCCCTTCTTCTGCAATCTTACCCAAACAAACGTCACGGGTAATAACTTCATCAGGACTAGTTGCATTTAGACTATATGTACCCGGTAAATCGAGTACACGCACTGCTCGACCTGACGGTAACTGAAAATGACCTACTTTACGCTCAACAGTTACGCCTGCATAGTTTGCAACTTTTTGTCGAGTTCCAGTTAAATGGTTGAAAAGAGAGGTTTTACCACAGTTCGGGTTTCCCACAAGGGCAATACGTAACGCATCACTCATGCGGGTACTCCTTCTTCTACTAGAATTTCAATTTTTTCCGCTTCTGCTTTACGTAAAGCGAAACGAGTAAAGCCAATTTGGATCAAGATCGGATCACCACCAAAAATACCCTTGGTAATCACTTCCACTCGTGTGCCTGGTACAAAGCCCAGACTTTCCAAACGAATTGCGACCAAATCTTGCTGCTCGGACTCTACTTCTATCCGATTCACTTTGGTGATGGTCGCCGCTTGCTTCACTTTTAAAGCTGATAAACGCACCGCATCCGATCCTAAACCTTTTTTTCTAGTATACATATAAATGAGAATAATTACCAAATAAGGTTAAATTTCACTTCTTATTCAGTGTAATCGACAAACCTTAAAGTTTCTTTTAAAGTACAGAGGTTTAGAGGATGTAGTGTATGTTGAATAAAAAACCGCGTATTCCAAGCCCAGTTCAAATTCCTGAACATTTAAGCTTTTTACAAGGTTTCCGCGACTATTTAGTTGCACAGACAGTCAGTCCACATACACGAAATGCTTATTTATCTGACCTCATTCAATGCAGTGAACTTCATAAAAAAACAGCTCTTCCAGAGTGGACAAGTGATGATATTGCTGATGTTCTAATTGAACTGACAAAAGCAGGGAAAAGTCCCCGCTCGATTGCTCGCTGCTTATCTGCTCTACGCCAGTTTTACAAATTTTTACGTGAACAGAAATTACGAAGCGATAATCCTGTAGCAACTCACCATTCTCCAAAAATTGGACGAGCCTTACCCAAAGATCTATCTGAAGAAGATGTTGAAGCACTGATCCAAGCACCTGATATCAATACGGCACTTGGCTTACGTGATCGAGCAATGTTTGAAGTACTTTATGCCTGCGGTTTACGTGTTTCAGAACTACTTAACTTGCGATTAGAGCTCATTAATTTAAAGCAAGGCTATTTACGTGTTACAGGTAAAGGCAATAAAGAACGTTTAGTTCCGTTAGGACAATTCGCCTGTGAATGGGTAGAACGCTATTTGCATAATGCTCGGCCTCAGCTCTACAAAAGCTCGACTGACTATCTCTTTTTAACTCAACATGGCGGAATTATGAGTCGGCAGAACTTTTGGTATGCCATTAAACGCTATGCGCTTCAAGCCAATATTCAAGCTGAACTATCACCTCACACTTTACGTCACGCCTTTGCAACGCATCTCCTCAATCATGGCGCTGACTTACGTGTAGTGCAAATGTTACTGGGTCATAGCGATTTATCTACAACACAAATCTATACACATGTTGCACAAGTACGAATGCAACAATTACATGAAAAACATCATCCTAGAGGATGATAAAGCTTTAAAGCTCTAGGCAAGTATTTCATATCAATCGTTTGATTTCGTTCACAAAGGTTAAGAAAGTTTTAACAATACACATTAGATTTTTTGTTATGCTTAGCAGCTTCTGACTATAAATACTGATGAAATAAGGGTTATCTATGTCTTTTACCCGCTCTCAAATTTTTCTTGCCTGCGCTCTGGCATCTAGCCTTTTGTTCAGTGCTTGTTCTAAAGAAAACAAACCACAAAAAGAAGATGCGCTCACAGCGACTGCACCTGCTACTGGGGAAGCTTCAACCATTATCGAACGTAATGATAAACAGCGTTTGATCGAAACTTTGCAGAAACAATTTAAGAATGCAAATATCAACGCCAAAATTTTAGATATCAAGCCGACAGAAGTTCCTAATTTGTATTGGGTAAATCTCGAAGGAATGACATCGATTTATACCACCAGTGATGGAAAATATTTAATTCAGGGTGATGTAATCCGATTAGGAGGCAAAGAGCTTCATAATATTGGAGATAATCTTCAAGCTTCAGAAAATAAAAAGCATCTTGCTGCGTTAAAAAATGAAGATCTCATTGTCTATCCTGCAAAAGGTAAGGCTAAACATGTGATTTATGTGTTTACCGATGCAAGTTGTCCTTATTGCCATAAACTACATGAGCACATTCCTGAAATTAATGAAAAGGGTATTGAAGTACGCTATATCGCTTGGCCACGTGGTGAGCAATTTATGCCGACCATGGAAGCTGTATGGTGTAGTGCAGATCGTAAGGCTGCCTTTAGCCAAGCAGTACAAGGTGTCAATATTCCGCCTGCTCAGTGTAAAAACCCTGTTCGTGAACAATATCAACTTGGCTTAAACATGGGTGTAAATGGTACACCTGCTATTTATAGTGTTGATGGCGAGTACTTAGGTGGATATCTAACACCAGATGAATTAATTAAACGTCTTGATAAATAATCTACTTAAAGTTGATGAATGATTAATCATCTATCTCTTACAAAAAGCGCTGCTCTCATTGCAGCGCTTTGTTTTTTCAATAAATAATGCTTTAACTATCTGTGTTTAAAGACTGATCTACTCTTCTTTTCCAAACATCGCACTCTAATTCATTGAACAGGCACTAAAAGCGCTAGAGTCTGGCGTTTTTTTTAGCTATGATCTAGCTTCAACTAAATGATTAAATGATGAATGGAGTGTGACGTGAAACCAGTTCGCCTGGCAATACTCGGTCTAGGAACCGTAGGTGGAGGAGCCCTTAAACTACTACAAGAAAATGCCGCTGAAATTAAACGTCGCACCGGTCGAGAAATTCAAATTACCCACGTTGGAACACGCCGCCCTCGTCCAGATCTTGAATTGGAAGGGATTAAACAAAGCGCCGATTTACTTGACATCGTTCGTCAACCAGACGTTGATGTAGTTGTAGAAGTTATGGGTGGGATCCACCCTGCTTACGAAGTTATCATGGAAGCGATCAAACACGGCAAACAAGTCGTGACTGCAAACAAAGCGTTACTCGCTGAACATGGCAATGAACTATTTAAAGCAGCAGAAGACAATGCTGTACAAATTGCTTATGAAGCAGCAGTTGCTGGCGGTATTCCAATTATTAAAGTCATCCGCGAAGGTCTTGCTGCAAACCATATTGAATGGTTGGCAGGCATCATTAATGGTACAGGTAACTTTATTCTGACTGAAATGCGTGAAAAAGGTCGTGCATTTGATGATGTATTAAAAGAAGCTCAAGAGCTTGGTTATGCAGAAGCAGATCCAACTTTTGACGTTGAAGGTATTGATGCTGCGCACAAGCTTACAATTTTAGCGTCTTGTGCGTTTGGTATTCCTCTTCAGTTTGATAAGGTCTATACCGAAGGTATTAGTAAAATCACTGCACAAGATGTGAAATATGCAGAAGAACTTGGTTTCCGCATTAAACACCTAGGAATTGCACGTCGCGCTGAAAAGGGTATTGAACTACGTGTTCACCCAACGCTCATTCCAGATGAACAGCTTATTGCGAATGTAAACGGCGTTAAAAATGCTGTTTTAGTTCAAGCGCATGCTGTAGGCCCAACGCTCTATTACGGTGCTGGTGCGGGTGCTGGTCCAACAGCTTCTGCTGTTGTTGCCGATGTAATTGATATTGTTCGTGACATCTCTTATACCGAAGACGGTGCAGGAACAATTCCTCAGTTGGCTTTTGAAGCATTAACAAATGTGCCAATTTTAAGCCGTGAAGAAATGACCACTGGTTATTACATCCGCTTAAATGCAGAAGATCAAACTGGCGTACTTGCAGATGTTACTACCATCTTAAGCCGTGCTGGAATTAGTATTGATGCCATCATGCAACAATCCCGTTTAAAAGACCTTATTCCAATCGTGATTCTGACCGATCCAATCGTTGAATCTAAAATGGATGAGGCTCTTGCACAAATCCAAGCATTACCTGCAATTCGTGGCGAAATCGTAAGAATTCGTTTAGAATCGCTCGATAGTTAATCAGGTTGAGGGAAAGATTCCCTCTCCCGCTTCACCTCTAATTGGAACACCATCATGTCTAATGCCAATCGTTATACTGGTCTTGTAGATCGTTATCGTGACCGTTTGCCAGTTTCGGCAACTACTCGTGCTATCTCTTTGGGTGAAGGCAACACCCCACTCATTAAACTTGAGAATATTCCACGTATTATTGGCAAAGATGTTGAAATTTATGTGAAATATGAGGGCTTAAACCCAACTGGTTCATTTAAAGACCGTGGTATGACCATGGCTGTAACCAAAGCGGTTGAAGAAGGCTCTAAAGCGATTATCTGTGCATCTACGGGTAACACTTCTGCTGCTGCTGCTGCTTATGCTGCACGCGCAGGTATCAAAGCATTTGTTTTGATTCCAGAAGGCAAAATTGCAATGGGTAAAATGGCGCAAGCGATGATGTATGGTGCAATCACTATGCAAATTCGTGGTAACTTCGATGATGGTATGCGTCTTGTAAAAGAAGTTGCTGATCAAGCACCTGTAACGATTGTAAACTCAATCAACCCTTACCGTTTGCAAGGTCAAAAAACCATTGCTTATGAAATCGTTGAAGCTTTAGGCCGCGCACCTGATTATCACTGCTTACCTGTTGGTAATGCAGGTAACATCACTGCTCACTGGATGGGTTATACCGAAGCTGTAGCAAACCAACCTGCTGATCAGTTTGAACAAGTGATTTATGATGCAGCTACTGATCAATTCACTGGTCCAAAACCTGAAGGTTTACCAACAATGGTTGGTTACCAAGCTTCTGGCGCAGCTCCATTCTTACGTGGTGCTCCAGTTGAAAGCCCTGAAACAGTTGCAACTGCAATCCGTATTGGTAATCCACAAAGCTGGAACCATGCAAAAGCTGTAGTACGTGACTCTAAAGGCTGGTTCGATGAACTTCAAGACAGCGAAATTTTAGAAGCTCAACGCTTACTTTCTATGTATGAAGGCGTATTTGTTGAGCCAGCATCTGCTGCTTCTATTGGCGGTGCGATTCGCGATATTAAAGCAGGTAAGATTGCTGAAGGTTCTGTCATTGTATGTACAGTAACTGGTAATGGCTTGAAAGATCCTGATACTGCAATCAAACAATGTGCTGATGCAGTGATGTTGTCAATTGATGCGACAATGAGCCAAGTAAAAGATTCGATTTTATCTAATATGTAAAATCTGAGTTTTCAAAAAACGGCTGTTCAACACAGCCGTTTTTTTATGTCTTTTTTATAGCCGTAAAAAAAACGCTTCTTAATAGAAACGTTTTTAGAATATTTAAATTAAATACGTTTTGGTAAATTACTTAACCAACCTAATAGGTTAGTTGCATCATTATTACGTGCCTGCGTACTTGGCTCGCCAAGTAATACAATCACTGCTGGACGCGAGTTTACAGTCGTATGCATGACAACACAGCGACCTGCTTCATTGATATAACCTGTTTTAGACAAGTTAATATTCCAACCACCATTACGCACTAGAGCATTCGTATTATTAGATTTCAACACACGATAACCCAAGTTAAAGTCATAAGTTGGTGTAGTTGAGAATTGGCGAATCAAACCATATTGAGAAGCTGTACTCGCTAAAATTCCTAAGTCACGCGCAGAAGATACATTGCGTGGATCTAAACCAGTTGACTCATAATAATGGGTTGCATTCATACCTAAAGCACGTGCTTTAGCGTTCATTGCTGCTACGAATGCAGGACGTCCACCCGGATAAGTACGCGCCAAAGCTGCCGCTGCGGGATTTTCAGACTTCATCAAAGCAAACAACAATACTTCTGCACGGTTCATTTTGTCGCCAACACGAAGTGTTGAACTTGAATTTTTACCGTTTGCCCCAGCAAAATCAATTTGCTCAAGCATAATTTCTTCTGACATGTTTAAACGAGCATCTGCCGTTACCACTGCTGTCATCAACTTGGTAATAGACGCAATTGGCACAGAAGCATTGGTGTTCTTACTAAACAGCACTTCACCCGTTTGCGCATCCATCACTAACGCAGCTCGAGCACTTACGCTCGGCTGAGCATTGTAACCACTCGTATCACGAATTGGAGCAAGCTTAGGAGCAGATGCTATAACTTTAGGTGCATTACTACCACGTAAAGTTGTAGTTACAGATGTTGATCCTTGAATAGTCGGCTCATCATCTTCATCATTCAACAGTTGACTAACATCAGCTGAAGACCAATTTAAATTTGCAGTCCCAGTACTCCCTGAGGACGGGTTATTGACGAGTTCTGCAAAGCTTGTTGAACTCAAACTAAGCAAAATAGACATGCTTAGCACATGTATTAAAGACTTTTTAGAATTTTTCACGGCACAATACTCGACTCAGGGTGATACACATTTGCGCTTACTATAATTATGCCTTACATTTGAGGTATAAGGTATAACGCTTTTACCGACACAATTGTGCACAACTATTCGCTCACTATATAAGAATAGGATTGCTAATTTTGTCATTCCATTGCAAGCTAATTTTGCTTTATGTAACAAAAAACTTGTTTTTTGAAAGAAAGGAGGTCTTCTTGATTACAGTTTTAGTTGTGGATGACCATGAACTTGTACGTACAGGCATTTGCCGTATGTTAGAAGATCATGCCGATGTAGAGGTCATTGGACAAGCCGAATCGGGTGAAGAAGCAATTGCTATTGTTCGTCAGAAACATCCTCAAGTTGTGTTGCTTGATGTCAACATGCCAGGCATCGGGGGTGTAGAAACGACACGTCGTTTACTACAAACCGCACCAGACACAAAAGTTATTGCTGTAAGTGGTTTATCAGAAGAACCGTACCCTTCTCTTCTGCTTAAAGCAGGGGCTAAAGGTTATATCACTAAAGGTGCTCCAATTACCGAAATGGTTCGGGCAATCAACAAAGTCATGCAAGGCGGCAAATACTTCAGTGCCGATATTGCTGAGCAGTTGGCGAGTTCCTATCTATCTGACACGCAACAATCGCCTTTTGACGCTTTATCCGAACGAGAAATGCAAGTTGCAATGATGGTTGTAAATTGTATTAGCGCTCAGGAAATTGCGGACAAACTTTTTGTAAGTGTAAAAACAGTTAATACTTACCGCTACCGTATTTTTGAAAAACTCGCTATCGATAGCGACGTTAAACTCACTCATCTTGCAATCCGTTATGGTTTGATCAAGCCATAATTAAACTTATATGCAATTTCCCTTAAACTCATCGTTGTCCCATACGATTTTTCGTTTGGGCACGTGGTATGGTTTATATCGTCTTATTATTGCGGTTAGCCTCAATATTATTTTGGTTTTAACCGATGCTCAAATCGACAATAGTCTACAACAACCTTCTTTATATTCTTATACCCTGCTCGGCTATTCCATATTAAGCCTTCTTCAGCTTTTGTGTTTTAAGTTTGTTGCAACTCAGGCAACCAAACAGCTTATTTTATTTTTTGTAGTTGATGTTATCTGCCTGAGCTTACTTACATTTTCTGTAGGTGAACCAAATCTACAACTCAGCTTGCTGTATGTTATTGCTATATTTACCTCGGCAATTTTACTCAGCGCAAGAATGTCTTTACTCATTACATTACTTGCTGTCATTGCCGTTATTTACCAACGTTTTGTTGGTAGTTTGTTTGACTACAATAATCTAAATACGATTGGTAATAGTGCCTTATTAGCCTTCTTATTTTTTGTGGTGCATGGCATTGGGCAAATTGCGGTACAGCGCTTTAAACTACTTGAAGCACTGACTTTCCACCAATCCATAGAACTCTATCAACTACAAAATATTAACCGCTATATTTTGGAACAAATTGAAGAAGGCTATTTGGTTCTAGATGAAAACTATGACATTGTTTTAAGTAATCCGGCTGCCTGCTCTCTGTTAGGGATTCCTCCTCAATTTGCTAGTGAAAAATACCCTTTAGCGAAATGGCACCCCGATTTATTTGAAATTCTTAAGTTTGATAACCTGCAAGAAGGCGATCGATTTATTTTTGAGTCTCGGCTGTCGGCGTATTCTATTAATATTAAAGTGCAACATCTTGTGGTGCCACAACAAGCATTGACACTACTCATCTTACAAGATGCACAGCAAATTAATCAGCAAGCTCAACAACTCAAACTTGCTGCCTTAGGGCAACTTTCAGCCAGCATTGCACATGAAATCCGTAATCCCCTAGCAGCCATTGTTCAGGCAAATGAATTACTTAAAGATAGTGATTTAGAACAGCAAAATACTTTACGTCGTATGATTGGTAAGCAAACAAAGCGCATCGATAGTATTGTTCAAGATACATTAGGACTGGCCAGCAGCGAAAGAACTTACCCAATCCAGATTGAATTAAACAATTTCATAAAGACGTTATTAGACGAAGATCTTTTAGATGTTAAACATTCTATACAGCTTAAAATTTCCGATTCATCCTTAAAATTATTATTTGACGAGAAACAACTTAGGCAGGTGCTCATTAACCTTGTCAGAAATGCTTTACGACATAATGCACCCGATTCACCCCATGTTCTGATCAACATTCATTCACAGACAAATAAAATTTATATTGATGTGATCGATTACGGCGAAGGGGTTTCAAAACGTGATATATCTCAATTATTTAAACCATTTTTTAGTACCGAAATTAATGGAACTGGTTTAGGATTATATTTGTCTCATAGTTTTTGTGAGGCAAACCATGCAAAGCTCACTTATGTAGAGCAAAAACAAGGGGCATGCTTCCGAATGGAATGCCCAATAATATATTGATTTTTTATTAGGTTTTTGGGGAAATGGCAGAACAGCAACCACTGGTTTTGCTTGTAGACGATGAAGAAGATTTGTGCCTTTTAATGCAAATGACTCTTGCACGAATGGGGATTAAAACACATCTTGCTTATCGGGTTGAACAGGCCAAACAACTCTTTACTCAGTTTCATTACGATGCATGTTTAACCGATTTAAACCTACCCGATGGTAGCGGTTTAGAATTGGTTAAACACGTTTCTCAAACTTACCCACACACACCAATTGCAGTTTTAACTGCATACGGCAATATGGATATTGCAATTGCAGCGTTAAAAGCAGGAGCTTTTGACTTTGTAAGTAAACCTATTAACCAAATTCATTTAGATCAGTTATTAAAAAAAGCGCTTAACCAGCCAAAACCAGAACATGAGTTTGGTGAAACAACTTTGGAAAATGACCTATTAATTGGTCGTTCTCCCCCAATACAAAACTTACGAACAGCTATTAAAAAAATAGCTCGTTCTCAAGCTCCTGTGTTTGTTACAGGCGAGTCTGGTACAGGTAAAGAGGTTGTTGCTAATCTTATTCACCGCTTGAGTAATCGCAGCGAAGGCCCCTTTATTGCGATTAACTGTGGAGCCATCCCAAGCGAGCTCATGGAAAGTGAACTTTTTGGGCATAAAAAAGGGAGCTTTACTGGAGCGACTCAAGATAAACAAGGTCTTATTTTATCGGCACACGGCGGTAGTTTATTTTTAGATGAAATTGCCGAATTGCCATTAAGTATGCAAGTTAAATTGCTTCGGGCCGTGCAAGAGAAAAAAATTCGTCCAGTAGGTTCAGATCAGGAAATTGATGTTGATTTTCGAGTAATCAGTGCCAGCCACCAAGATTTAGATTTGTTAGTCCGACAAGGTAAATTCCGTCAGGACTTATTTTTCCGTATTCATGTGATGGATATCATGTTGCCGCCACTACGTGAGCGCGGTGGCGATATTTTGTTATTAGCCAATCATTTTATTCAAAAAGTTTGTATGGAATGGGAAATTCCAAGCAAACAATTAACTACAACTGGTGAAACTTATTTATTGCAGCAAGATTTCCCGGGTAATGTTCGTGAATTAAGAAATATGATTGAACGAGCCATTACTTTAAGTGATGATGAATTTATTGATTTAACACATCTAGCACCTCTTCTCAGAGGCAGTAGTGTTAACTCTCAAATCACCACTCAACCAGTGAATGACACGTCAACTACGATTGCCCAAACTCGGCCAAAATTACCACTGGAAGGTTTAGAACGCTACTTAGAAAATATTGAAAAAGATCTTCTATTAAACGCATTGGACATGACACATTGGAACCGAACATTAGCAGCTAAAAAGCTAGGAATGACTTTTCGTTCATTACGCTATCGACTGAAAAAGTTTGGCTTAGATACCGAATTGGGTGAGGAAGTATAAAAACTACTTTTTCTTTAGAAATAAGTCTGCAACGCGATCTAAATAGACGTCTTCTTTCATTTCTGGGGGCAAAGGATAGGTCTGATTAGGCTGAATACCTTGCCCTTCAATCATATTGCCGTTTGGTGTGTAGTAATGTGAGACTGTCATTTGTAGTGCCGCACCACTTGGTAAAGGAAATAGCTTTTGCACTACGCCTTTTCCATAACTTTTTTCACCCATGACCCATGCACGCTGGTGTTCTTTCATGGCCGCAGTAAAAACTTCGGCTGCCGATGCAGAGCGATGATTAATTAATATACCTAATTTTATATTCTGAAATTCATTGCCGGGCAAAGCCTGAAATTGTTGGTTACCTTCCGAGCGGCTTTTGGTTGAAACAATAATTCCGTTATTTAAAAATAAATCTGCTGACTCGACTGCTGCTGATAACAATCCCCCCGGATTGTTTCGCAAATCGATTAAAACGGCTTTTAAACGTGGTGAACTATTTTCTTCAATTAACCGTTTAATTTCATTTGCCGTATCTTGCTGGAATACTCTAATTTTTAGTACTAAAACCTGATTATGTAGCATTACAGGTTCGATATCGGTTTCAATTTTTTTATTACGAACTAAGTTAATGTTTCCACTTAACTCTTCTGCTTGTACTTGAAGCGTACTTCCGATAGAACCATAAAGCAGTCCGAGCACCTGATCTTGATTTAAGTTTTTTAGATCTTGATTATCAATCTTGAGAATCGTCTGACCATTTCTCAACCCTAATTTGTATGAGTCTGAACCCGTTTTAAGATCACGAATCATCCATTTATGGAGATGCAATTCAGGGCTTAAAGCAAAATCAACCGAGGCAAGGTCACCTTCGGTATATTGAATGAGTTGACGATATTCTTCTGCCGACAAATAACGTGAATAACGATCTAGCCCACTCACTAAACCTTTAATGGCTTGTTGAAATAAGGCATCGTCAGACTTCACATCGACATAGTTATCTCGAACGATTCCATAGATTTGTACAAACTGTTGAATCGATTCGATCGGCACCTCTGCATAGCTATGTTCCGGTTCTTCTGAATCAGAATGCAAAGGTGACAATTTCTCTTTTACAACTGGTGCCGCAAAAGCAAATTGGCTGCAACACAGCAACATACTTACAATAAGTTTTTTATATTTAATGTGTTGCAGCATCCAATCACCTTTGGTTTATGCAGATAATGTAATCAGGTTACGTCCTTGCATTTCAGCAGGAACAGGAATCTGCATTAAATTGAGAATCGTTGGTGCTACATCGGCAAGCACACCACCTTCTGCAATTGTTGCTTGTGTTGGGCCAACATAGATAAACGGTACAAGTTCCGTTGTATGTTGAGTATGAACTTGACCACTCTCGTAGTCTTGCATTTGTTCAACGTTACCATGGTCAGCAGTAATGAGCATGTGGCCTTTTTTCGCCATAACTGCCTCATAGACACGACCTAAACAAGTATCAACCGCTTCAACTGCTTTAACTGCCGCATCAAAAATACCTGTATGGCCTACCATATCACCATTAGCATAGTTCACAACCAATAAATCGTATTCACCAGAATTAATGGCTTTAACCAATTCATCAGTTACTTCATAAGCACTCATTTCAGGCTTAAGATCGTATGTCGCAACGTTTGGAGATGGAATTAAAATACGTTTCTCACCTGGATATTCATCTTCACGCCCACCACTAAAGAAGAAAGTGACATGAGCATATTTTTCAGTTTCTGCAATACGTAACTGAGTCTTTCCAAGAGAAGACAAATATTCACCCAATGAATTTTTAAGAGCTTCTGGCATGTATGCAACTGGCGCATCAATGCTAGCTTGATAACGCGTAAGCATCACAAATTTAGAAAGATTTGGAACAACTTTACGCTCGAAGCCAGCAAAATCTTTCTCTACAAATGCGCGAGTAATTTCACGAGCTCGGTCAGCACGGAAATTCATAAATACAACGCTATCGCCATCTTGTACTTTAGCAATATCACCAATGCGAGTCGCTTTTACAAACTCATCGTTTTCATTGGCGGCATAAGCTAACTCTAATCCTTCCACTGCTGTTTGTGCAGTACGAAGTGCCTCGCCTTCAGTTAACAAGCGATAAGCTTGTTCAACGCGATCCCAACGGTTGTCGCGGTCCATTGCAAAGTAGCGGCCAATCATGGTCGCAATACGACCTTGACCTGGATATTGAGCAAATAATGCATCTAATTTTTCTAAAGATGGCTGAGCACTACGTGGAGGTGTATCACGACCATCAAGGAAAGCATGTAAATAAACTTTTGCACCACGTTTTAATGCAAGCTCACACATCGCCACAATATGGTCTTCATGTGAATGGACGCCACCTTCTGAGAGCAAGCCCATAATATGAACAGCACCATTAGCAGCTTTGGCCTTTTCAACAGCGTCGATCAACACTTCATGTTTAAAAAAGTCGCCAGTACGAATATCTTTAGTAATACGGGTAAAGTCTTGATATAACACACGACCTGCGCCAAGGTTCATATGACCAACTTCAGAGTTACCCATTTGTCCATCAGGTAAACCAACATCTTCGCCAGAACCAGAAATTAGACTATTTGGATGCTTTGCGGTCATTGCCGCCAAATTCGGTGTTTTTGCTGCAAGAAAGGCATTATCTTCAGTCGCTTCACGGTGACCAACACCATCCATAATGACCAGAACGTGAGGGATCTTGCCAGCAGTTGCATCCGTCATAATCTATTTCTCTTTTGTCTACAATTTCGTCACAATATCTTACCGAATTTTCGGTCAAGACTCTATTTTTTCCTATGGCTTTCACCAATATCTACGATTGATGAAAACCATAAATTTCAATTATTACTAGCGGGCGCGGTAAAGCAAATAACTTCCGGCACCAAACATTAACAAGATAGGTATGAGTACGAACCACGCAGGAGATGGAGCATAAACCAAGCTGGCATAACCCAAGAAATCCTGCAAATAATAGAAACTCAAACCAATAAACAATGCGATCACCAAGCGAAAACCCATCGATTGTTGGCGTAATGGCCCAAAAATAAATGAACATGCCACGAGAACCAGAGCAATCAATGAAAATGGCGAGGCAACTTTTTGCCAGAAAGCCAATTGATAGGTCTTTGGAACCTGACTATATTCATCCATATAGCGCATGAAACTGATGAGCTGGCTTGGCGATAAATCTTCAGGATCTAAAGTCACCATGTGCACATATTTAGGCTGTAATGCTAAAGAAAGCGATTGTTCGTCATGGTCGGTTTTGATGGCATTTCCTGCCGCCAAAATATCCATTTGTTGTGCTTTCTTCAAAGCCCATTGACCATCTTTTACGAACTGGCCTTGCTGAGCATTGATTAATGATTGCAAGTAATAGTTCTGGTCAAAATCGACCACTTGAATATCTTTTAAATTGCCTTGAGAGTTAGCGTAGTCAATATAGATAAATCGCTGCCCTTCACGTGACCAATAACCTTTCACTTCGCCTAAAGCAGCTACAGAGCGGTGACTTTTAACACTTGCTGCTTTTTCATTGGTATATGGAATAACCCATTCACTTAAAGCGAAAGACAAAATAATAAGCAGTAAAGCTGAGCGCATCACCCAACCAACAATACGCCATAAGCTAATGCCAGCAGAGCGCATAACAATAAGTTCACTGCTAGTTGCTAGTGACCCTAAACCAATTACCGCACCAATCAAGGCAGAAATAGGCAAAATTTCATATAGATAACGAGGAGCGCCCCATAACACATAGATGAGAGCTTGCCATGCGTTATAGTCTGGTTTGAGCTCACCCAACTCGCCCAGATACGTAAATAAGATCTGTAAAATCGACAAAACAACTGTGGTGCCAAACATTGCAAGCGCAGTGGTTTTCGTCACATATTTGGCGACTATTCGACGTGCTAACATTATAATTTCACTCGCTTGATCTGTTTCTTGATTTTTGGTGCCAACTTTTGTTTACGTGAAAATAAGGCTGCTGCAACGCCATAAACTACCAACACGGCAGGATAAGCCCAAATATCGAGTTCTTCTTTACTAATACGAGTCTTGATTGCAATCATTAATACGATCAGACTGGAAAAAATAAAAATCGCCGGAATAAGACGGTAATAACGACCTTGTCGTGGACTCACCTCAGACAATGCTACAGAAAGCATTAAAGCAATAATAATGGTGAATGGTCCAAACAAACGCCATCCCAACTCACTTCTTATGACTGGATCATTTGTTTTTGAAAAGAGTTTAGTCGTTGATAATGCTTCTACATCG
Source organism: Acinetobacter sp. ACIN00229 (assembly GCF_016106645.1). Classification (NCBI taxonomy): domain Bacteria; kingdom Pseudomonadati; phylum Pseudomonadota; class Gammaproteobacteria; order Moraxellales; family Moraxellaceae; genus Acinetobacter; species Acinetobacter sp. ACIN00229. The sequence continues at coordinate 42,666 of NZ_JADWOM010000018.1, read as the reverse complement.
CCACTTTCAAACTTAACATCTTTATCATTTTCTAAACGTAGACGATAAGACTGAAACTCTGCTTGCGTATATTTTGGTTGTCCCGGGAATATTTCATAACGACGGCCTTGCACCAGATCAACGACATTGGCTGTGTCATTTGCAACTTCTACACGAGTCGCTTCTTTTGCCAAGATCATGACATCTGGTTTATCTTCTTTGGTCGCACGTTGATAAAAGAAAATGTCCTTCAAATTCTTTCGGTCTTCTGACAATGAACCTGCATAAATCGTATAGGGTCCAGAAGAAATAAATTCTCTTGGGCGAACCAAATCGAAGCCTGTCCGAACCGCTTGGGTGGTGGTTAATTTTTCAAACTCACGCAGTCCCCATGGCGTCATCCAAAGCATAAGCACAGACTGACAAACCATATAAACAAGCGTCATTGGAATGAGTAATCGTGCTAATTGATGACGGCTCACACCACTACCATTCAGTACTGCCATTTCATGGTCAACATATAAACGACCAAACACCAACATTAAACCAATGAAAAAACCCAGTGGTAAAATGAGGGTTAGAAATTCAGGTAAACGATATCCAATGATGCTAAACAAGATACTGGCATCTAAACGCCCCTGCGCCGCCACACCAAAGTATTTGATCAGACGACCACCCATCATGATTAAGGTCAATAAAGAAATGACCACCAATGAGGTAGAGACAACTTGCTTGACGAGATAACGCCGAATAATCAAAGTAATACTTCCAAAAGGCTAATCGGGACGACTGCTAGTTTACCCGAATGTTAAAAATATAAAACCGCACATTGCAACGCTATGCTTGAAAGTGTTTCAATGTTTTAATTCATCATAACTTTCTATAGGCAATCACGACAGCCATGAAATTTACAACTTATACAACTTTTCCCGAACAGACATCTAATGAATCTTTGTGGGTTTTAGTTGATTCAGAACAGCTACAAAGCAACGTCAACACATATCAAATCAATAACCTAGAAAGCGTTCTGAACGCTACCCAATTTAAAGGCAACTTCAATGAAACTCTGCCTCTATTTGGTCAGATTTCAAATCAGCCTCACAGCCAATTACTTGGCTTAGGAAAAACAGCTGAACTTCAGGCAGTCAAGCTCGCTAAAATTGCCCAAACGATTATCAAATCGACACAAAATAAATTTAAGCATATCGCAATTGATATTGCTGCGTTACCTGTCGAGCACCATTATTTATTTGCTTTAAGCTTAACTCAAGCAGCTTATGGTTATGATGAGTTTAAATCGAAAAAAAATGAATTTGTGTTACAACAGGTTGATTTAATTAGTTCAACAACTAGCCTAGATGAAAAACAACTGGCTTTAGTACATGCAGTACAGTCTGGTCAGTCTTATGCACGTGATCTTGGCAACCGTCCGGGGAATATTTGTTTCCCAGAATATTTGGCAGAACAAGCTCTAGCTTTAGCCGCAGAATTCCCTGACTTACTTAAAGTAACTGTTTTAAATGAGCAACAAATGGCTGATTTAGGCATGTATGCTTTTCTTGCAGTCAGCAAAGGATCTGAACGCCCGGGCCGTATTGTAACGCTCGAATATCAAGCACAGATTGATCAAGCTCCGGTTGTTCTCGTTGGTAAAGGCGTAACTTTTGATACAGGCGGTATTTCATTAAAACCAGGCCTTGGCATGGATGAAATGAAATTCGATATGTGCGGTGCAGCATCTGTGCTTGGTACCATTCGTGCTCTATGCGAAGCAAAACTTCCTATTCATGTAGTTGGTGCAATTGCAGCAGCAGAAAATATGCCTTCTGGTAAAGCAACTCGTCCAGGTGACATTGTGACCACCATGAGCGGTCAAACTGTTGAAATTTTAAATACAGATGCTGAAGGCCGTTTAGTACTGTGTGACACATTGACCTATATTAAACGCTTTAATCCAGCAGTAGTGGTTGATATCGCGACCTTAACAGGTGCGTGTGTAGTCGCTTTAGGCAAAGTACTCAGCGGGTTATTCTCACCAGATGATGCTTTAGCAGCAGAGCTCCAACAAGCTGGTGAACAATCATTTGACCGTGTATGGCGTATGCCAGTCATTGATGATTATCAAGAATTACTTGATTCACCATTTGCAGATATTGCAAACATCGGTGGACCATATGGCGGCGCGATTACAGCTGCATGTTTCCTTGAGCGCTTTACACGTGAATATCGTTGGGCTCATTTAGATGTAGCAGGAACAGCATGGTTATCTGGTCCAGCTAAAGGTGCAACCGGTCGTCCAGTACCATTACTCATGCAATTTTTAGCGAATCGTGTAAATACGAATGGCTAAAGTTAGTTTTTATCTGTTTGAAACCAGCGAAGAACGGCAAGTCGATAGTGCTTGCCGTTTATGTCGAAAAATATTACAGAAGCATCCTAAAATCTGGTGGTATTGCCCAGATGTGCAGCTACAACAAATGCTTGATGAAAGATTATGGGAATTCGACCCTGTCAGTTTCATTGCGCATGGCGTTGATCAGACTGATGCTGCTGTATGTATTTCGGCTAAACAACCACTTGAACAAGGCCTGTTAGTATTTAATTTTAACAATCATGCACTTGAACAAGTTGATCATTTTAGCCACATTATAGAAATTGTTGAAAATAATGAAACAGCCAAGCAAATTGGTCGAGAAAAATTTAAAATGTATCGCCGTTTGGGTATAGAACCGCGGACCTTTAAATTATAACGCGCTAAAATGTAAATACTGTTGATCAAGGAGAAACATGGTGGCATTAAATGTCGGGCAAGATTTTAAAAAAAGATGGTTAAATGCGCCTGAAGCTGTCCGTCATACCTATCAACAGGATCTGGCACGTATTTGTGACTTACTAGAGCCTCAAACGCCTATTCAGCTTTGGGTTTTAAATGATGAAAAAGCGCAGTTAGAATCACAGCAAAAAATTGAACAAGCCTACGCAGATCTTAAAGCGGAGCTCATTGAGCAAGCACGTATTCGTCGTCAACTTGCTTTAGAAAAATCGCTTGCTGACAAACGTGCATCAGAAGCTGCTTATGCTGCGGAGTTGCAAGCAGACGAAGTTCGAAAATTTAATGAACAGACTGAAACATTACACACATTACGTAGTCATTTAGAACAAGAGGTTGCAGAACAAACTGCACGTTATCAGAAAAACCCTGAAACACCAGCAGTCAATTATTCTGCTGGCGTAAAACTTAGTATTACCGATGATCAAATCTTATCTGAGCTTGAAAGTTTACGCATTCGTTTAGAACTTGAAGCTGAGAGCTTAATTGAACAGTCTGTAACAGCTTTCCGAGCCAAGCTAAATTCGGCAGCTCAAGAAGAAATTGAATACATTTTAAAGAATTCTAAGTTTTCTGATGAAAAAATAGAAAAGTAAAGTTTTTAAAACTCTCTTTGTCATAAAAATGACATTTAATTGTCACAGAATAGTCATGCACAATATTCTTTTAGTTCAAATAATTATTAGAATATCGTATGGTTATTTATGAAAATTAATGAGGGTAAAAATGGACATTCCGCATCAGATTTCAATGCAACTTGAGCAGCTTAATCAGGGTGAACAATGGACATTTTCAGCACAAGAACTTTATATGAGTCATAACGACTTTAACTCTTTATCTATCTTACTCACAAGAGAATCAGAAAAAGGCGAATTTTCAATTACACGCACCCAACATAATAAACCATGGGTCGGCACAAACTCGGTTACGCTAACCAAGCAATAAGTTTTCAAAATAAAAAACCGGAACAAGTCTCCGGTTTTTTTATTTTAACGATTTAGCTTTTTATTTTAAAAAACCATTCTCAGCTAAAAAAGCCATACTAATATTTGACTCTGTTTTTTGTTCAGCTGCTTTGTCACCTAGCAATAAACGCTCGATATAACGCGCTAAAACATCGACTTCAAGGTTTACTTTACTACCAACTTGCCATGTTCCAATGTTAGTACGCTCTGCTGTATGCGGAATTAAGTTTAAGCTTAAAATATTTCCACGTAAGTGGTTAATCGTTAAGCTAATCCCATCTACGGTCACAGAACCTTTTTCGGCTAAATATTTAGCAAGTTCTGTCGGTGCTGTAACTTCATAATAGATTGAGCGAGCATCTTCACGTACTACAGTAATTTCACCCACACCATCAACATGGCCACTGACAATGTGTCCACCAAAGCGTGTTGTCGGTAACATTGCCTTTTCAACATTGACACGTTGCCCAACTTTCCAGTTACCTAAAGTCGTACGATTCAAGCTTTCACGAGAAACATCCGCTGCGTACCAATTATCGCCCCATTCAATCACGGTGAGACAGATTCCATTGGTCGCAATTGAGTCACCCAAATGTACATCTGACATATCCAGATCAGTCTGAATACGTAAACGCACATCACCACCTACGCTTTGCAGGCTTTCGACTTTTCCTAAACTTTCAATAATGCCTGTAAACATGGCTCAATCTCCAAATCTTTTTACACTGCTTAAATTGCAGCGCTTACCAAAGTGCGAGCTGTGTACTATTACCTGAAGTATCTACACCACCTAGCTCGGCGAAGTGGTAAAGCTGGCCTAATAACTGACGTAATGGTGGTCCAGACTTAGCATGAGTATCAGTAATCACAATAAACTCAAGCACGCGTGCACGTTCAGACTGTCGCTGTTTACTTACTCGATAGCGCGGAACATCTTGTGTTAACAAGGTCACTTTACCGCGCTCCAGATTAGCCATAAGCAAATCTTTAGGCTCGATATTACCATCAGTTGAATAACTGGTCAGAATATAGCGGGCATTGATGGTTGAAAGTAACTTTTCATACGCATCTTTTGCATATTTAGAAGAGTTATAAGGACTTGGACGCTCTTTACGCCAAGCTCTATCAATTCCACTCTTATAACCTTTAGTATCTGGTGATGGTAAATCGACCTGATCCCATAAAGTTAATGCATTCAAAACATGGTAATTACTGCTGTATGCATGCTGGTTATAGGGTGGATCAAGATAGGCAACATCGACTTCAAAACCACTCATTTGATTTGCTAGATGCTGTGAATCTACACACCACATTTCAGCAGCAGGACGCTTACGATCACCAATCTCGCAAAAACGGCTTGGTGTTAACCAAAGCAATGACTCAATTCGTTCCAATGCAGTTTGTGTACGTCCGCCCCACCCTTGGTGGAAACTTTTAAATACACCGCTGGTATTACTGACAAAACTTGCTGAATAGAGTAATGGTGCAAGCAAAGCACTCATCTCTACATCATTAATTGCACCTTGTGCCTGCCATGTTGCAATCTGCTGGCGAATCGCATCAATACGCATACCATTACGGCGTTTAAAGAACAAACGGTCACGAGTTGGATCGTATACATCATCGTTACGTGGACAAAGGTTATGCGTAACCCAACCTTTAACTTCAGGTAAGCGATTTAAATAATCAATTGCCTTCTGATATCCACCCAGCTCTTTAAAAGCAGGTGCATCGGTACAAGCTAAAATCGCATGATTTAAAGCATGGCTATAAGGTTCCCAGTCATTTGCAATCACACGGTAACCATTTTGACGTGCTAAACGAGATACGACACCACTGCCGGCAAAAAAGTCGGCAAAAATCGGAGGATTCTTTTTCTTGCTATTCAGTGTCCCTGTAATTTCAAGGGCTTCTAAAATTAGATGGAGCAATCGGCGCTTGTTACCTAAATAAGGAACAAGCTGATGGAAAAGATATTCGTCTGTCGTACGGGCCGCATGACGACGTTTGTGATAAACCGAAGGCTCTGAATTCATACTTTCTCTTGCGTAGGGATTAACCTTAAGCGTATATCTTGATCAAGTTGTGTCACATCAAGAAGTGTAAAACGAAGTTGTTGTGCCATATATTCAAACTCTGCATTGAACATGGCTCTTGCACTTTTCCCCAAGAATGTTGGGGCAATATAACTGATCAACTCATCTACCAAACCTTCTTGTAAAAAGGCAGTAGATAATGTCGCACCGGCTTCCACCAATACATCATAAATTTGATGTTGCTTAGATAGGGTCTGTAACAGTATTTTTAAAGGCTGAATTTCTAATTGTATCACGCCTAAATCGGCAAGTTCTTGACGATATGGCCCCATCACCAGCACAGTTTCAGGGTTTTCTAAAATTTTAGCATTAAGTGGCAAACGCCCCTGACGATCTAAAACAACCCGTTTTGGTTGAGCAACTGTCTCAATATCAATATGACCGAGTGAACGCACATTAAGCTGACAATCATCTGCAATCACAGTTTCAATACCTGTAATCACCGCTCCTGAAATGGCACGCCAATGCTGGACATCCTGACGGGCAACAGAACCAGTAATCCACTTCGATTCACCAGATGCCATTGCCGTACGTCCATCTAGACTTGAAGCTACTTTTAAGCGTACATAAGGCATGCCCGTAGACATTGCCTTTAAGAAACCTTGATTTAATTTTTCTGCTAAATCTTCACAAATGCCAACTTCTACTTCAATTCCGGCATTTTTCAAAATCTGAACGCCCTTACCCGCAACGAGCGGATTTGGATCAGGACATGCTACAACCACCCTTTTAACCTGAGCCTTAACCAGTGCTTCAGCACAAGGAGGAGTTCTTCCAAAATGCGCACATGGCTCAAGCGTGACATAGGCTGTTGCACCTTGTGCTTGTTCAGCTGCCTGACGTAAAGCAAAGACTTCTGCGTGTGGTTGACCCGCTTTAGGATGGAAGCCTTCACCAATTAACTGATCATCTTTGACAATGACACAACCAACATTTGGATTAGGCTTAGTCGAATATAGACCTCGTTTGGCAAGTTCAATAGCTTGCTGCATCCAATATTGATCTTGTTTCAACTCAGACATAAAAATCTCAAATAGTTATTGTTCACGTTGTTGCATTTGCTCAATTTGACGACGAAACGCCTCAACATCCTGAAAATCTTGATATACAGAAGCAAATCGGACATAAGCGACATGGTCAAGGGCAAATAGAGATTGCATGACGATTTCACCAATTGTTCTAGATTTTACGTCACGCTCACCTAAACGGCGAATCTGCAACTGAATATCACTTAAAACTGTTTCGATCTGCTCTTGTGTGACCGGACGTTTTTGCAGAGCATGCATTAACGAACGACGTAATTTGGCCTCATCGAAAGGTTCATTTTTTCCATTCGATTTGATCACACGGGGCATTACCACTTCATAGCTTTCAAAAGTGGTAAAACGTTCACCGCAACTTACACACTCACGACGTCGACGAATCTGACAGCCTTCGGCGGCTAAACGTGAATCGATGACTTTACTATCTGCGGCGTTGCAAAATGGACAATGCATAGCGGATTTATAGGGTCGATTACTTTGACCTAGTGTAGCAAAATTTCTACACTTACAGAACCAGCATTCTATAAGACAAAAAAACAGTCCTGAGTAAGATCAAAGCATCGCTTTGATCACAGCCCAAGACTGTTCTTTTAAGACAGCAGATATATTAATGTTTACTCAATACGTTCGCCATGTTGGCTTAAATCCAGACCCATGCGTTCATCATCAGCGTTCACACGGATACCAATCACAAGATCAATCACTTTAAGAATAACGAAAGTCGCGATACCACTGTAAACCATGGTTGCCAATACGCCTTCAACTTGTACCCATAATTGACCAGCGAATGTTGGAGCTAAGGTAACGTTAGCTGCTTTGATAATTTCTTCACTGTAGAATACGCCAGTTAAAATCGCACCGACAATACCCCCTACAGCATGCAAACCAAACGCATCCAAAGCATCATCGGCTTTAAGTAAGCGTTTAAGTGCTGTAATACCCCAGAAGCACACTACGCCACCAATAAGGCCCATCACTAAAGCACCGCCTACCCCGACAAAACCTGCTGCTGGTGTAATCACAACCAAACCAGCTACCGCACCAGAAGCACCACCTAATACAGATGCTTTGCCACGGATCATGCGTTCAACAACCAACCAAGAGAATGCAGCAGCGGCAGCAGCAACTTGGGTCACTAAAATTGCCATACTTGCACGAGCACCCGCGCCTAATGCACTACCACCGTTGAAGCCGAACCAACCCACCCAAAGTAAGCTTGCACCAACAACAGTTAGAGTCAGGTTATGTGGAGCCATAGATTCACGGCCAAGGCCTATACGCTTTCCAAGCATGTAAGCAGCAACGAGACCTGCAACACCTGAGTTGATGTGTACAACTGTACCACCAGCAAAATCTAACGCGCCTGCTTTAAATAACCAACCATCTGTTGCCCAAACCCAGTGAGTAATTGGTGCATAAACAACAAGTACCCAAATTGCAATGAATGCCATGAAAGCTGAATATTTCATACGGTCTGCAATAGAACCACTAAGGATTGCAACTGTAATGATGGCAAAAGTCATTTGGAAAATAACAAAGAGACTTTCAGGAATTGTCCCACTCAATGCATCAAACGCGACTCCGTTGAGCATGGCTTTAGACAAATCACCAAAAAATGCACCTGTGCCAGAGAACGCGATTGAATACCCTGCAATCACCCACAGCAAACTTACTAAAATTGCAGCGGAAAGGCTGAACATCATAGTACTTAATACATTTTTCTTACGTACCATACCGCCGTAGAATAGTGCCAAACCAGGAATGGTCATTAATAGAACCAAAGCTGTTGAAACTAAAATCCAAGATGTATCGCCTGTATCAAGTTTTGGTGTTGGTGCTGGAGCTGCTGGAGTTTCAGCAACTGGTGCTTCTGCAGTGGTTGCAGTAGCTGGAGATGTTGATGTAGCTGCAACTTCCGATGTAGGCGTTGTTACAGCATCTTCTGCCCAAACGGCAGTACCACCCAAAAGAGCGCCTGATAGACTCAGCGCCATAAGCATTTTTTTCATTCGTGTCCCCCAACCTCATTTGCGAGTTATTTTCTACTCAGCAAGCTTTGTGCCAATTAGACAGCATCTGGTCCAGTTTCACCCGTACGGATACGGATAACTTGTTCCAGGTTAGTCACAAAAATCTTACCATCGCCGATTTTTCCAGTGCTTGCTACACGAGTAATTGATTCAATTACCGCGTCAACCATTTCATCACTAATCGCAATTTCGATTTTTACTTTAGGTAAGAAATCAACCACATACTCTGCGCCACGGTAGAGTTCTGTATGTCCTTTTTGACGACCAAAACCTTTAACTTCAGTTACGGTAATCCCTTGTACACCAATGTCAGAGAGCGCTTCACGCACATCATCCAATTTAAACGGTTTTACAATTGCAGTTACAAGCTTCATGTTTGTTTCCTTCGGCTTCTTTTCACCAGTAAGGTTTTATGTTCAATTTTCATGCCAATATTTCAAAGGTTGAGGGAAATGAATCTATTGCATGAACTTTCTTTATAACCTATTTAGTGATCAAGATGTAGATGAGCTATTAAAAATAAAATGAATTTTCAGTATCGTTGAGTGCTTATTTGATGTTCTATTTGTACTAAAAGAATTGAAACCTATATCCCAAGTTCAAGCAGTGTTAAACTGTAAACCATAAGGTAATACAACACTTTGGATATTTTATGCTAGAAACATTACTACAGGCCATTTTGGAACAAATTGATGAGCCTAAAAAAGATTTGGAAAAAAATTTACGTGCATTATTAAATGAAGCAGTTGAAAAGTTGGATCTTGTGTCCAAACAAGAAATTGACCGTCAAAAGACTGCACTTCAATCTGCCACTCAACGTTTAGAAGAGCTACAAAAACAAGTAAGTCTGTTAGAAGAAACTTTAAAGAATAAAAAATAAGCACCAACGTAGCGCACTTATACTTTACAACGATTAAAAATGAAGCACCATAATGGAACAATAAGATGTCTTTTTCTAAAATTTATACACGGGGACTTTTGGGTTTACATGCACCTCTAATTGAAGTTGAGGTACATGTGAGTCAAGGCTTACCTTCTCTTACCATTGTCGGACTAGCAGAGGCAGCAGTTAGAGAAAGTAAAGACCGAGTTCGCTCAGCCATTATTAATAGTGGATTTCAATTTCCAACTAAACGGCTGACCATTAATCTTGCACCAGCAGATTTGCCCAAAGATGGGTCACGTCTGGATTTGCCAATTGCTGTAGGCATTTTAATTGCTTCTGGTCAGCTTCCCGAAAACTGTGCCGAAGATTTTGAATTAATTGGTGAATTAGCGCTGGATGGCCATGTAAGACCAGTGTCAGGTACTTTAACTTTGGCCATGGCATGTCAACAGGCCAAGCATAAAATGCTTTTACCTCTCGATAATAGTCAAGATATTAACCATTTACCGGACCTTGAGTGTTATCCGGTGAGCCATTTAAAAGAAGTCTGTGAACACTTTCTGGGCACGAAATCTCTATCTTCGATTGAACCTTCAACGACATCAAATCAAATGCCTTATAAATTTGACCTTGCAGATGTAAAAGGTCAGCTACGCCCACGCCGCGCATTGGAAATAGCCGCAGCAGGCGGACATTCTCTGCTCTTTAAAGGACCACCGGGCACAGGTAAGACTTTACTCGCTTCACGTCTTCCTTCAATTTTGCCACCTCTTTCTAATCAAGAAACACTTGAAGTTGCGAGTATTTATTCGATTTCTAATACACCGCATACGTTTGGACAGCGTCCTTTTCGTGCGCCCCACCATACGGCATCAGCAATTGCACTTGTTGGGGGCGGATCTCACCCTAAACCGGGTGAAATTACCTTATCTCACTTAGGTGTTCTATTTTTAGATGAATTGCCCGAATTTGATAGAAAGGTGCTAGAAGTTTTACGCCAGCCGCTTGAATCAAAAGAAATCATTATTTCACGAGCAGCTCGGCAAATTACTTATCCTGCTAACTTTCAACTGATTGCTGCAATGAACCCCTGCCCATGTGGTTATGCGTTTAATCAAGACAGCCGTTGCCAATGTTCACCTGAGAGTATTAAGCGCTATCAAAACCGTATATCGGGCCCGTTACTTGACCGTATCGATTTACATATTGATGTACCTCCTTTAAAAGCTCAGGAACTGCAAGATCCAACGCCTGTTGAAGGTTCTACAGCCGTAAGACAGCGTGTGATTTCTGCTTATGAACAACAAATGCAAAGACAAAATTGTTTAAATCAAGTGCTTTCACCGAAGCAACTAGAACAATATGCTGTCCTTGATAGTACTTCCCAGCGAATGATTGAAATGGCACAGCAACGTTTAAATCTATCGGCTCGTGCTTATCATCGTGTTTTACGAGTAGCGCGGACCATTGCCGATTTGGCTCAAAGTGAGATGATCCAAAGTCCTCATCTCACAGAAGCACTCTCTTATCGAGGCAATCATTCTTAAGGTAAAACAGCGGATGATGAATCCGCTGTTCTTTAGTTAAGAACTTGATTTAAGGTCTCGATTAAAGAAGTAATTTCTTTCTCTGATAAAGCTGCAAAACCAAAACGAATACAACGATTAGAAGACTCGTTTTGTTTAAACTTATACTCTGTATCAATGTTGAGCTCTTTTAATTTTATCAGCTGATCTTGAGTAAATGGTTTCTGGAATTTCACCCATAAAGCCATTCCACCTGCGGGTGGTTGTATATGAACACGCTCTGCAAAAATTCTTTTAAACTCAGCTAACGCATGGTCTCGGCGTAGTTGATATATTTTTTTCATTTTACGGATGTGTCTTTTAATTTCACCCCGTTGCATTAAATCTGCTAAGGCAAGTTCAGTAATATTATTACCTTGACGATCAATCAGTAAAATATCTTCTGTAATCGATTGAATGATTGGTGAAGATGCCACGATGTAGCCTAAACGGATCCCTGGTGCAAAAACTTTAGACAATGAACCCACATGAATAACCAACTCAGAATGAGGCAAACTTGCTAAGGGTGGCATAAGCCGACTGTCATAGTGAAATTCATGGTCATAGTCATCTTCAATAATATAAAAGCCCCATTTTTTTGAAAGCTCTAAGAGTTGAAGACGGCGATTCATTGGCATCGTGACAGTTGTGGGATATTGATGATGCGGGGTTGTATAAATAGCAGCAACCGAATGTTCTTTTAAGATCCGTTCTAAATCCTCAATGACAATACCTTGTTCATCTAATTTGACAGAAACGACCTGAAAACCATTTGATTGGAACGCTTTAAAAGCAGATGGATAGTAAAGCTCTTCAACAACGATAATACCCTGCCTATTAGGTAATGCACGAGATGCAAGAAAAATTCCCATCTGGCTACCACGTACAATACAGATCTCATCTGCGGCAACATTCATAAAACGTTCCATCGACAACATTTGTTGTAAGGCTTGTCTTAACTCAGCCATACCTTGCGGATCACCATATCCCATATACTGGTTTTGGGTAATTTTAATCAGTGCATGCCGATAGGCGCGCGAAAATAGTTCGTAGGGAATAAGCCTCGGATCTGGTACACCATCATTATGTGGATATAAAGCAACTTCTTGAAGAGTTGGCTTCTCATTCACTTTTCGCTCAGATACTGACTCTATTTGGAGTTGTTTATCTGGCAAAACATCTGCTACAAATGTGCCTTTTCGAGGGCGAGTTACAAGCCATCCTTGTGCTTCTAATTCTTCATAGACCGCTTGTACCGTTTTCCGATTAATTCCTAATTCTTTTGATAGGCTACGAGACCCCGGCAGCATAGTCCCTTGCACCAACCGGCCACTTAAAATTTCCTGACTAATCAAGTTGGTCAGTTTTAGAAAAACCGTCTTTTCTTCTCTTTCATCGATACGAAAATGTACTTGCCAAGGTCTTAGCATATTTGCCCCATCTGGACCATATAACTTATTAAAACTGGATGTATTGATTCATCCAGTTGTTTTCTATTCTGCCTCCACCTACTTAATTTGGTCAACTGGACTGGAGAAGAGATGAAGACTGCTTCTGTAAACAAACAAGACCTTATGCAACATGCACAGCAAGACATGCAAAAGTGGATTAGTGACTCAGATTTAACTGACCGCCAAAAGCTTGCACTCACTTGTCGTATTTTATTTGATCATGGCCATGATGCTGGTTTAGCAGGCCAAATTACTTGTCGTAGTGAAAGTAAAGAATCCTTTATTACCCAACGTTTTGGTTTAGGTTTTGATGAAATTACTGCCTCAAACTTGCTTGAGGTGAATCAAGACCTAGAACCCATCCATCAAGAAGGAATGGCAAACCCAGCCAACCGTTTTCATACATGGATTTATAAAGAACATCCAGAAGTTAACTGCATTATCCATACGCATCCGACTCATGTAGCGGCTCTTTCCATGCTTCAAATTCCGCTCATAATTTCTCAAATGGATGTCTGCGCACTCTACGAAGATTGCTCATTTGTAGGCCATTGGCCAGGTGTTCCTGTGGGCAATGAAGAAGGTATTTTGATTTCTTCTGCTCTGGGTAAAAACCGTGCTGTTTTGTTGTCTCACCATGGTCAATTGGTCACAGGAAAAACCATTGAAGAAGCATGTAACTTGGCGCTTTTAATTGAACGCGCAGCTCAACTGCAACTACTAGCCATGTCTGCCGGGCAAATTCAGCCAATCCCCCACGATTTAGCAACAGAAGCTCATGACTGGGTGTCTACCGATAAACGCAACAAAGTGAACTTTGCTTACTACGCACGTAAAGCTTTGAAAAAACATTCTGACTGTATTTAAAAAGAGACTTCGACCATGAAACTAAACGGCATTATTGGCTACCCTGTTACTCCTTTTTCTGATGACAACACCATTAATCTTCCTGTTTTAAAACAGATGCTGGATTTGCTTATTAAAAACGGCTGCGATGCAATTGCGCCTTTAGGCAGTACTGGCGAAAGTGCTTATCTTGAATGGGATGAGTGGTGTTTAGTCGCTAAAACTTCAATTGAAAGCATTAATAAACGTGTACCTGTCATTATTGGAATTTCAGAACTCACGACGGATCAAGCCATCAAAAAAGCGCAGATCGCGCAAAGCTATGGTGCAGATGCACTTATGGTGATTCCTGTATCTTATTGGAAGCTAACAGATCAAGAGATTTTTGAATATTATCAAGCGATTGCACAAGCAACGACTTTACCGATTATGGTGTATAACAACCCTGCAACGAGTGGTGTTGATATGTCTCCAGAATTAATCGTGCGCATGTTTAATAACATTGCAAACATCACAATGGTAAAAGAAAGCAGCGGTGATATTCAGCGTATGCATAAAATTCAAGAGCTCTCAAAAGGAGAACTTCCATTTTATAACGGATGTAACCCTCTAGCCTTAGAAGCTTTATGTGCTGGAGCAAGTGGTTGGTGTACAGCAGCACCAAATCTGTTAGGTCAACAACCTCAACAACTTATCGAACATGTAAAAAATGGTGAATTAGAACAGGCCCAAAAATCATTTTATCAGCAACTTCCTCTACTACGCTTTATTGTAACTGGTGGTTTACCCAAAACGATTAAAGCAGGTTTACAGTTAAAAGGTGTTGCTGCGGGTTCACCACGCAAGCCACTGTTTAAAGCTACGGATGTTGAGCTTAACCAGTTAAAACAGCTACTTTCTGAAATAAAAAACTAATAAAAAAGCGGGTCAATAAACCCGCTTTTTTACAGCATAAACTTAGAATGTTTTAGTTAAACTAAATACTAAACCTGTGTCATAAGGTTTTTTCTGAGCATCAGTCATGCCAGAAGTACTAATGTCTGTACCCACTACATCTAGCTCAGCAACAATACCCAAGATGTTATAGTTTACGCCGACTTTATAATCGATATAGCTATCGTCTTCACCTGGTCCACCCGCAACTACAAGTAAAGAGTCTTTATTTTTAAGCTTGTTATAGCCAACTGAAGCAAGGCCTGTAAATCCTGTATCTGCAATTGGTGCTGAATAGCCAACGTTGAAATACCAGAACTCATCAGAGTGGCCCCAATAATCATCTGAGTAGCTTACGCCCACACTAAGTGCATCACCTTTAAATAAAGAATCAGCAAAAGTTAATTTTCCGTAAAATTCGTTAAAGTCAAAACCCGTATCCCCATTGTATGGGTTAGTAAATTTTGAGTCAGAACCAATATAGCCGTAATGAATTACACCCACGTCATAGGTTGGTGCCAGCTTATCTGATAGTTTTAAAGTATTGGTATAACCTAATGAGATATCAGTTTCAGTTGAAACACCTGGCGTATTAAAGTCAACGCTTGAACCCCAAAGCGCAACATAAGCACCCGACTTATGAGAAAAAGTAAAACCACCTTGAATGGCTGGATTATTTGATGATTGGGTAACTCCGCGGAAGCGGTAGTCTGTGGTTGCTGCGACGCTCCCTGTTGCGGTGATACCATAAAAAGATGGTGCATCTTCAGCCATAGCCATGGTTGAACCTGCTGCAAAGATACCAAGACCTAAGGCCTTAAGTGCAAATTTCATCATTCTGATCTCCCCCATAATGAATGCACGATTTATGTATATAAAACACATTGTGTTACTTAAGCTTTAGCAATTGCTGTGCCAATTCCATATTTGCTATCAACGCACTTCATTAATTTTGAGATCAAACTTGTTTTACAATGAAACCCCTGCTTGTTTCTTATAAATATATATCTATAAAAAACAATAAAATAAAATAGAACTCTTGTGCATTTAGAAATAATAAACATATGAAAACCCCTTATCGGAAACTACTAACCGAGATGGGAAGTATTCATTTACTCAATGTAAACTTTCTATTTAACCTTGATTAGGAAATATAAAAATTACGTAAATTTCTTAAAGCTGGACTTTTAATGGTCTGTAAATGGGCATTTCATTTAATTAGATTTCTTTATTTTTTCTATTTTTAAACTTATGAACTATTTTGGGTCTTTTTTAATCAGTAATATGAGCAAAAAGAGTAATGCACAAAATTTACGCAGAATATCGCACTAAATTTGACCAATTAAACTAAATTCTATTGCTCTTTTAGAGTGATCTATTTTTGCACATTGTTCTTAAAAATAACGTTACAAAGTAACAATTTAAAAAATATTAAAAATAAATCGTCGAAAAAACCAACTCAGCAGAAGATTAAAAAGTAAACATATCCATCAAAAAAGATCAAAAAACAGACAGAAGAATCAACTATTTTTTGAGCTTGGAATATAAAATAAATGGTAAAAATACACTAAAAAATAAATTACTTTTTTTATTTTAAACAATACATTAAGTATAAAAGGTTAATAGTAAATTTAGTCAACAAGCAGTAGCACATTAATCAATTTCTGCATAGCATATATAAAATAAAATCAACAAAAATATATCTTTTTTATAGATTACTTATACAATTGATTCAAATCCTAGGCCCTGAACAATAACAAGGCACAGGATTTATCGTTTTTATGAGGTTCTTTAAATATGCTAAATGCACAAAAACTTACATTAGCAGTTCTCATTTCTGCGGCAATAATTTCCTCAGCTCAGGCAAGCGAGCAAAGTGAGGCAAAAGGATTTGTTGAAGATGCGAACGGTTCTATTCTCTTCCGTACAGGTTACATCAGCCGTGATAAAAAACAGGGTGCAAAAGATACTAGCTCATTTGCTCAATCAGCAATTGTAAGTATCGATTCAGGCTTTACCCCTGGTATTGTTGGCTTCGGTGTTGGCGTTGTTGGCGATGGTTCATTTAAGATCGGTGAAAATAAAAATGCCGGAAACCAAATGATTCCTAAGCATAATGACGGTTCGGCTTACGATCACTGGGCTCGTGGTGGCGGTAGCGTTAAAGCACGTTTCTCGAATACAACAGTACGTTACGGTACTCAAGTACTCGATTTACCTGTTCTTGCAAGTAATACTGGACGTATGGTTCCTGAATACTTTACAGGTACTTTATTAACTAGCCATGAAATCAAGAACCTTGAATTGGTTGCTGGTAAATTTACTAAAGACCAAATGTCTGATCAAATTAATACCGATGCTGATGCTTCTGGCAGAGGTCTTGATCGTGCCATTGTTTGGGGTGCGAAATACAAGTTTGATGATAATTTAAATGCATCTTATTATGGCTTAGACAGCAAAAATGCTCTTGAACGCCATTATGTAAATGTAAACTTTAAACAGCCTTTGGCTAATGACAGTTCATTAACTTACGATTTTAGTGGTTATCACACTAAATTCGATGCAAGTGCACATACTTACTCAGCAACTGGGGCTGTAGCACCAAATTATGGTAATGATGGTATCGCAGGCGAAGAAAAGACCAATAATATTTGGGCGATTTCAGGAACTTATGCAACTGGCCCACATAGTGTGATGTTAGCATACCAACAAAACAGTGGTAATGTTGGTTATGACTATGGTCAAAATGCTGATGGTTTCCAAAGTATCTATTTACCGAACTCTTACATGTCTGACTTCATCGGTAACGATGAAAAATCTGCACAAATTCAGTACAACGTTGATTTCGGTAAGTTAGGCGTATTGCCAGGTCTAAACTGGACAACTGCATTTGTATATGGTTGGGACATCAAAGTTAGAAATGTAACTGACAGTGCTCAAGAACGTGAGTTCTTTAACCAAGTGAAATATACAGTTCAAAGCGGTTTTGCTAAAGATGCAAGCCTTCGTATTCGTAACTCGTACTATCGTGCAAGTGACTCATACCAAGGTGCTTACATTGGTGACACTAATGAATGGCGTATCTTCCTTGATATTCCTGTGAAATTATTCTAATTCACAAATTTATCAAGCATAAAAAAACCTACGTCTGGCAACAGATGTAGGTTTTTTATTAAGCTCAGAATATCAATTAAGGCATTCTGAGCCTTATCAATTAAAGCTTATTTAGCAGCTTCAATTGCTTTTAATACTTCAGCTTTAGCAACATCGGCACCTTCCCAACCACTGATTTTTACCCACTTACCTGGTTCTAAATCTTTATAGTGACTAAAGAAATGCTCAATTTGGCTAATTAATAACGGAGGAAGATCTGTATATTCCTTAACGTCTTTATACAATGGAGACAATTTCTCGTGTGGAACAGCGATTAATTTCGCATCGATACCACCATCATCTTCCATTTTTAATTTGCCCACTGGACGGCAACGAATGACTGAACCAGCAGCAACAGGATGTGGAGTTACAACAAGTACGTCTAACGGGTCACCATCTTCAGACAAAGTATTTGGAACATAACCATAGTTCGCTGGATAGAACATTGCTGTACCCATGAAACGGTCTACAAACAATGCATCAGAATCTTTATCGATTTCATATTTAATTGGTGCTGCATTTGCAGGAATTTCAATGATGACATAAATGTCATTTGGGGCATCTTTACCTGCTGGGATATTGCTGTAACTCATATCAATACTCTTTCGTTATGAAGTCAGATGTAAAATCCACTCGATTATAGCGTGGATATCATCAAAATGATGCCGATTATACAATGCGCACACGCGAAAGTTGATATGAATGATGACAGAATGACACTCAAGTCAGTTTAATCGTGACCACTAATAAGAAGATTGGGCACAATATAGATAAGAACCAGACAATCGAACGTAAAGTTGCCCAGTTACTTAAATAACAGATCCCATAAATAACTCTTAAAATAATATATGCCCAACCTAATCTCAGAATAAAATATTCTGGAACGACCATATATTCGGCCATTAAAATAGCCGTTAAGAATAAAGGTAAGCTTTCAAAACTATTTTGTTGTACGGCATTTGCACGAGCAGCCAAACCAGTTGTTTTGGCAAAAAAAGCTCTCGGGTTTTGATTATCAACAGGCTGAAAACCACCTGTAAACTTTGCAATTACGGTAAATGCGTATGGCAGCAAACATGCCACTAAAATAATATAGATAATGCCGCTGATGCCCTGCATAGTGCCATCCATCACTGAAAATACTGTTGATCATGCTATCATAACATTGCGTTTTTACCTGAAATTTTATGCAATCACTTGTCACCACTGATTAATAGGGCCATGTATGCAACAACCTGATCAAAAAGAATTGTTTGAAGTCTTGGATAAGCAAAAACAGAATCAACTTCAGATAGATCGCATATTAAAGATCGTACTCCCTATTATGGCTTTTTTACTTAGTGTGATTTGTGCAAATTTGAATTGGCAATCGACACTTGGCACCTTTGTTATTTTAACAATTACCTTTATTGCAGTCGGTATTAAACGACTTACTTTGTGGCACTGGCTCATTGTGATTACGATATATTGCTTAGCAGATAATTATTTAAGTTATGGTCAGCTTGATTTAACTCACTTACGTCTGCAACTCGGCACAATGCTTGTTTTTGTTGGGATGGTCGGAATTGGACGTCCTTATATAGACCGCTGGTTTATAAAAAGCCATAAAAACTAAAATAAAAAAAGCGCCCTAAGGCGCTTTTTTTATTCACTGATTAGGCTGGTTTACGTAAGTCTTTACGTAAAATTTTGCCTACATTTGATTTTGGTAATTCATCCATAAACTCAACATAACGAGGGCGTTTATAGCCTGTTAAGTTTTCTTTAGCGAAGCTCAAAACTTCTTCAGTCGTTAAGCTTTGATCTTTTTTCACAATAAAGAGTTTTGGCACTTCACCTGATTTTTCATCTGGAACACCAATTGCTGCAACTTCCAATACTTTTGGATGTTTAGCAATAACTTCTTCGATTTCACTTGGGTAAACGTTAAAGCCAGAAACCAAAATCATATCCTTTTTACGGTCTACAATTTTTGTATATCCACGGCTATCCATCACGCCGATGTCACCCGTACGGAAGAAACCATCTGCTGTCATGACTTTAGCTGTCTCATCAGGACGATTCCAATAACCCTTCATCACTTGAGGACCACGAATTGAGATTTCGCCTTGCTCACCTAAAGCAACTTCTTTACCGTCATCATCTAAAATAGCAACTTCAGTTAAAGGTAACGGAATACCAATCGTGCCGCTAAATTCAGTAGAAGCAGGTGGATTTGCGGTTGCTACTGGTGAAGTTTCTGACAAGCCATAACCTTCAATAATGGTTGTACCCGTAATTTTCTTCCACGCTTCTGCTGTAGAAGGTAAAACGGCCATACCACCGCCCATCGCCATTTTTAAATTGCTATGGTCAAGTTGTTTGAATTCTTCATTGTTCACTAAAGCATTAAACAATGTGTTTACCGCTGGGAAGAATGATGGTTGATATTTACGTAATTCGTTAATAACAGCTGGTAAATCACGAGGGTTCGGAATCAAGATATTTGCCTGACCTTTATACATACCGTACATCGCGCAAACCATGAACGCAAAAATATGATAAAGCGGTAACGCACAAACAATACGGTCGCCTTTAGCACCATCGTTTGCTCCAAATTTACTTTGGAAAATACCATCACACTGAAGTAAGTTTGCTACAAGATTACGATGAGTAAGCTCTGCACCTTTTGAAACGCCTGTTGTACCACCAGTGTATTGAAGTACAGCAGTGTCACTTAAAGTTAAAGTCGGACGCTTATAATTACTCGCATTTTCTTTATTTAATGCTGAGTTAAATTTAACGTGTCCTGGAATATTCCAAGCTGGAATTTGTTTACGTACTTTACGTAATACAAAATTCACCAGAGTACCTTTGAGTGTACCGAGCATATCTCCGACTGATGCAACTACAACATGCTTCACTGGAGTTTTACCCAAAATGCTTTGGTAAACACTGGCAAAGTTTTCGATAATTACAAGTACTTCTGCACCTGAGTCATTTAATTGATGCTCAAGTTCACGCGCAGTATAAAGTGGGTTAACGTTTACTAACACTAAACCTGCACGTAACACAGCTAATGCAACTACAGGATACTGCAATACATTCGGCATCATCACTGCCACACGAGTTCCTTTTGCTAACCCCAAATTTTGCAAATAGGTCGCGAACTTACGGCTTGCAAGCTCTAACTCATTAAATGACATCGCTTTATCCATAAAGATAAAGGCATCGCGAGAACCAAATTTTTGGAAATTACTCTCAAAAATATCAACAAGTGAAGTATTTTCCGCAGGCAATGCTACTGTTTCTGGAATCCCTGTTTTTTGGTATTCTGCAAACCAAATTTTTTCCATAATGCCATTATCTCCGATTCGTAATCCTTAGTAATAACTGTTATTCAATGCCCCAGCTATTCTTTAGCTTCTTGGTGCCAGAACATATTTAAAACTTATTGGCACATTCATGACACTTCGAACAAGATTATGAGACAGAAGTTTTGACAATTTAACCCTGCCAAATTTTTTGCATGGAGTACAAATTACGTACTCCAAATTGCTGTCCTTTTAATCGTTATTCAATACCAACAAGTTCAGTTCATTGCTTGAACATGTTGCCATATATAGCGTATTTATGTTGCCAGACGCTAGCTTTATCTCTGAATCAACAGTTTATTTGCTTTTTGATATCCACGTGGTAAGAGCTGACCTTTTGAAGCTCGTTTACCCATATATTTTTGTAGATCATCACCTTTTAATTTTAGATGTTGCTGACCTGCAACCACCTGAATTATTTCATCTAAGTTCAGGGTTGTCATGGATAAAATTTGCTCTTTCGCATCAAGTTGTATCAACTTATTACCTTTACCCTTATTTAGATTTGGTAGTTCTGCCAAATCAATAATCAAGAGTCGACCTGCTGAGCTGAGCACCGCTAAGTGCGTCATATTTTGAGCAGATATTAATGGTAAAGCTTTTGATTTTTCAGGAACAGACAAGAATGTCTTACCTGCCTTGGCATTGGTATCTAACTGTTTGGTTTGAGTTTTAAACCCATAACCAGAGGTACTCGCAGCGATAAGTTCAGACTCTTCATCTTCTAGATAAACCTGAATAAACGACACGCCACTTGCAGGAGCAAGTTTAGAACTTAATGGTTCACCCAAACCTCTTGCTGATGGCAAACTGCTAATAGGCAAGGCATAACTACGCCCTGTCTCATCAAGGAAATAGATCCGTTGATTGGTTTTACCCACAGCGTGGCTTAAATATTGGTCGCCCGCACGATAGTTTAAATTCTCTGCATCAACATCCGCACCTTTTGCAGCACGAATCCATCCCGCTTCAGATAAAACCACCGTTACCGCTTCAGCTGGCATTAAATCCTGTTCTTTAATCTGAACAGCTTCAGCACGCACCACGATTGGAGAACGGCGTTCGTCACCAAACTTTTTCGCGTCTTCTTTTAATTCACCAATAATCAGATTTTTTAAAGATTCTGGATTTTCTAATTGCTCACGAATAATGGCAGCTTTTGCAGCAAGCTCATCTTGTTCATGACGGATTTCCATCTCTTCAAGTTTTGCCAAATGACGTAACTTAAGTTCTAAAATTGCTTCTGCCTGTATCTCATCAATATTGAAATGTTCCATCAATACAGGTTTAGGCTGATCTTCTTCACGAATAATACGAATCACTGTATCAATATCAAGATAAGCAATTAAAAGACCTGCCAAAATATGCAGGCGTTTCTCAATTCGGTTTAAATGATATTCTAAACGGCGAGTTACCGTTTTTTTACGGATCTCAATCCATTCAAGCAAGATACGACGAATCGATTTAACCTGAGGACGTCCATCCTCACCAATCATGTTTAAATTAACACGGTAGCTCGACTCTAGATCGGTGGTTGCAAATAAGTGACTCATTACCGCTTCCGCATCAATACGGTTTGAGCGCAATACAATCACGAGTCGTGTTGGGTTTGCATGATCCGACTCGTCACGAATATCAACGACTAATGGCAGCTTTTTGGCCTGCATTTGGTCGGCAATTTGAGTAATCACCTTAGAGCCCGATACTTGATAAGGCAGCTCAGTAATCACGATTTCATTTTTTTCAATAGTATAAACCGCTCGCATGCGGTAACTGCCACGACCAGTGGTTTGGATTTTGAGTAATTCTTCTGGCGGAGTAATAATTTCAGCTTTTGTTGGTAAATCAGGCGCTGGAATATATTCAGCCAATTTTTCATCTGAAGTTTGCGGGT
This sequence comes from Acinetobacter sp. ACIN00229, assembly GCF_016106645.1. Classification (NCBI taxonomy): domain Bacteria; kingdom Pseudomonadati; phylum Pseudomonadota; class Gammaproteobacteria; order Moraxellales; family Moraxellaceae; genus Acinetobacter; species Acinetobacter sp. ACIN00229. The sequence continues at coordinate 19,642 of NZ_JADWOM010000018.1, read as the reverse complement.
TACGAATTAATGCAATCGTGCCTTTAATCACTTCACGTAAATTATGTGGAGGAATATCTGTCGCCATACCAACGGCAATACCGGTTGTACCGTTGAGTAGAATATTAGGAATACGCGCTGGCAACGTAATAGGTTCTTTTAATGAACCATCAAAGTTATCTTGCCAGTCAGTTGTGCCCTGACCTAACTCATTTAACAACAACTCACTGTAAGCAGAAAGCTTTGCTTCGGTATAACGCATCGCAGCAAATGACTTAGGATCATCTGGTGCCCCCCAGTTACCTTGTCCTTCAATTAAAGGATAACGATAACTAAATGGCTGAGCCATCAATACCATCGCTTCATAACATGCCGAGTCACCATGAGGATGATACTTACCGAGCACATCACCTACTGTACGCGCTGATTTTTTTGGCTTGCCGCTATTTTTTAAGCCTAGCTCGCTCATGGCATAGACAATACGGCGCTGTACAGGCTTTAAGCCATCACTGATATGCGGCAATGCACGGTCCATAATGACGTACATGGCATAATTCAAGTAAGCCTGTTCAGTAAATTCGGCTACAGAGCGGTTTTCTGTCGCTTGATGCGCAAGGCTGGTCATAGTCAGCTTATCTTCCAAATCAGTCGTTATTTTAAATGAGTCTTATGCTAAGTGGGCTATGTTACAGACACAAGAGGGAGTCTGTCACCTGAGCGTCAAATTATGTCTCATCTCTCTATATTTTTAGTTACTTGCTATAAAGTTAGGCAAAACTACAAGCCTATCGACTCGAGTCTTTTCCCTTGGGTTTCTTCACCTAATATTAAAATTACAGCTGCGACCAAAAGTAAAACAACGGTAAACATCATAAAAACATGGCTAAACCCATGCTTTGCAACCATCATATGAGTAACCACAATCGGCGCCAAAATTCCGCCTAAACGCCCCATTGCCGATGCCCAGCCCGAACCGAAAGCCCGAATATTGGCTGGATATTGTTCTGGCGTATAGGTATATAACACGCCCCATGCCCCTAAATTAAAGAAAGACATGAGACAGCCCCAAAACATAATGCTATTTACGCTGTCGGCTTGTCCAAAGAAATATGCAGACAATGCACAAAACCCGATAAATGAAGCGAGAGTAATTTTTCTACCCAATCGCTCAACAAACCATGCAGCCGCCAAGTAACCGGGTAGTTGCGCCAAAATCATCAGCAAAACATATTCAAAAGATTTAACAATGTCATAGCCCTGTTTCACCAATAAACTTGGTAACCATGTAAAGATACCGTAGTAGGAATAGACGATCCCAAACCAGATGAGCCAAAGCATTAAACTACGGCGTGCAAAAGGGCCACTCCAAAGTTGTTTAAAAGATACCTTTTGTTGTATGGCGACAGGCACAACTTCAATGTGATGAACGATTTGGACACCCGCCTGAGCTTCTAGTTTTTGAACTAAAGTATGCGCTTCTTCGATACGACCACGGTTAATCAGGTACGGTATCGACTCGGGGAGTTTTTTCCAAATCACTAAAATATAAATCAGAGGGAGGCCGCCCATCAGAAATGCGATATGCCAGCCAAATTTAGGAATAATAAAATAAGAAATTAACGCAGCAACTAACCAGCCTAAACCCCAAAAACTTTCAAGTAATACAATAAAACGACCACGTACATGTGAGGGTATATACTCACTCACCAATGTCACCGCAACAGGTAACTGCCCGCCAAGCCCAAGGCCAACAATAAAACGGAAAATCAGTAACCATTTTAAATCTGGAGCAAAAGCACATAAGGCAGTCGCAATACTATAAATTGCCATGGTTGTAGCAAATATTGTCTTTCGGCCAAAACGATCGGCTAAAGCTCCCGAGCAAACTGCTCCAATCGCCATTCCTACAAAGCCAATACTGACAATCCAACCGCTTTCGGCTGGTGTTAATGCCCAGTCTTTAACAAGTGTTGTCATGATAAAAGCAATGATACCGGTGTCCATCGCATCAAACATCCAACCTAAACCAACCACCCACAATAATGTGTAGTGGAATTTGCCAATTGGAAGATTTTGTATACGTGAAACCAGATCCATAAGAAAACTCTACTGGAAAGAATAAGTGAGCAATACAATATTTAATTGTTATAGCATGCTCACATCGTATTCTGCATGATTAATGTTCATCGGTTGATGAAGCTGATTCTGCATCGTCATCTTTATAAATAAACTTAGGCATTTCTAAGCCGAAATAGATCGCAATCAAACGCAGAGTAAAACCGAAAATTAAGGTTGAAATAACAGTTAACTCTAAACTGAATCCCAAATCTAAGCATACCCAATAGCAAATGACCGCTACAAAAGAAATACTCGCATAAAGTTCGCGACGGAAAACGAACGGAACGTCGTTACATAAAATGTCACGCAAAATACCGCCAGAAACTCCAGTTAATACCCCTGCTACTGCCGATACGACAAAACCATGCCCCATTTGTAAGGCAATCTGACAACCAATAATGGTAAATCCAATTAGACCTAAGGCATCGAGCACCAAAAAGATGTTATGTAAATGACGCATCCATTTGGCAATAATGATTGTGACAAATGCAGCACAACAAGTCAGAACCAAATATTCAGGGTGTTTTACCCAAGTTAAAGGATAGTGACCAAGTAATACATCACGTACAGATCCGCCTCCTAAGGCAGTCACACAGGCAATCAGTACGACACCGAACCAGTCCATACTCCGTCGCCCAGCAGACAGTGCGCCTGTCATGGCTTCGGCAGTAATCGCAATAATATAAATGACGGTGAGTAACATTGCCCTTTCCCTCAGGCCAAACGGTGCGCGTATTTTAAGATAAAGTTATAGGAATTGTGCACAGCATTGTTTAAATTTTTTTCCAGAGCCACATATACAAGGCTGTTTCATGGTGACATGCATATCTACAGTGGGATCAAGAAAAAACCATTGTTGTTGATGATATACAAAATGTGAAACCTCATGGTGAACCTGAGCTTTTTGTCCATCATGATAATGTGCCTTGAATTCAACCTGTGCATGGGTTTTATCTAATTTCTCTTTAGCGTTAACGACGTCTAAACCCAACCATTGATTTTGTTTACTCCAGTCTGCAATGGCATCTTTATCAAGTGCAGTTTGCTGGCCTAAAGCGGTTGTTTTCACAATATAATCAATTTGCTGTAATGCAAAAGCACTATAACGCGAACGCATAAGCTGCTCTGCCGTCAGGGCTTTTGCTGTACCTAAATGTAAAGGCTCACAACATTCTGCATAGCTGCCTTTTCCACATGGACAAGTGTGTTGAGTCATTCTGTGTTTCTCAAATAAAAAAATAGCTCAGAGTTGAGCTATTTTATGATGTTTCTAGACTTAAAATGTCATTTAATCTTTTGATTCATCTTGTTCGATAGAAACAATATGAACTTTCTCGATTTTATGGCCTTCCATCGTAATCACTTCAAAGCGATAACCATCTGCTTCAACAGCTTCACCATTTTCTGGTAAGCGGCCTAAATGGAATAACAAGTAACCTGACAAAGTTGAATACTGTTCACTCTCATCAACCAGATCACGACCTAATAAAAGTGATACGTGGCGAATGTCCGTTGAACCTTCAAGTATTAATGAACCATCTGCCAAACTCTCAGCGGCTGCATCTAGCTCATCTTCATCAGGGAATTCACCCGCAATGGCTTCTAAAATATCAATTGGCGTTGCAATACCTTCAATTGAACCATATTCATTTAAAACTATTGCCATTTGTAACGGTGCTTGACGTAATTGCTCCATCACCATAAGTACTTGAGCATTTTCATGCACAATGACAGGTTCACGTAAATGCTTTTGGAAATCGACCACACCTGTTTCAATAAAGCCATTTAGAACTTTATGAGTAAGTGCAATACCTTCAATATTATCAAGCTCACCACGTGCAACAATCAAACGAGAGTGTGTCATTGACATTAAACGTTCTTTTAAAACTTCTGGTTCGTCGTCTAAATCAATCCACTCAAGTTCAGGTCGTGGAGTCATAACAGACTTTACAGGACGTTCTGATAAACTAAGAACACCTTGCACAAGCACACTATGATAAGCTCCATTTTCTTCATCAAATACTTCATCTGCAAAAGCTTGTGTAGCCAATACATCTTCTTTATCAGAAGATTGCGTATCTGAGCTAGAACCACTGCTTTTACTTCCTAGCATACGTAACACGGCTGAAGCAGTGCGATAACGTAAGTCGGTGGTTGTAACCAGTTTTTCCTGATTGCGACGCATGCTCTGGTTGATAATTTCCACCAAAACCGAGAAGCCAATTGCAGCGTATAAGTAACCCTTCGGAATATGGAAACCAAAACCTTCCACGACCAAAGAGAAACCGATCATCATCAAGAAACCAAGACACAGAATAACAACCGTTGGATGCTTATTCACAAAGTCCATGAGCGGTTTCGATGCCCACAACATGATTCCGACAGCAATTACAACTGCAACCATCATGATTGACAGCTCTTTCACCATACCTACAGCGGTAATCACACTATCTAACGAGAACACAGCATCAAGCACAACAATCTGGACAATGACCATCCAGAACGCAGCATGAACAGGGTTATCTTCTTTATGAAGTTGATTACCTTCCATGCGCTCATGCAATTCCATGGTGCCTTTAAAGAGCAAGAACACACCACCGAACAACAAGATCAAATCACGCCCAGAGAATGGGTGATTAAAAATATGGAAGAGTGGTTCTGTCAGTGTCACGACCCAAGCAATCGAAGCTAAAAGTATTAGCCGCATTCCTAAGGCGAGTATTAAACCAATTATACGTGCTTTAGCTCGCTGCTCTGGCGGCAGTTTTTCGGCCAAAATAGCGATGAAAACGAGGTTATCGATCCCCAATACAATTTCAAGAACGATTAAAGTTGCTAAACCCACCCAAGCAGATGGATCAGACATCCATTCAAAGATCATCGATCCTGCTCCTGTGCTGATTGGATTTTATCTTTATTTGGCAACACAGCAGGCATGCCCATACAAAGGAGGGAAAATGTTTTTTTAGGACAAGAAATTAAAACGGAGCGACTACAACCACTACCCATATTTGTTCATATGTTGTTAAACGAATTTTTAGTATAGGCAAGATTTAACATAAATTCATCATTTTTATTTGTTCATGACAGGCATTCACTAAACCCATACAAAACGTTAGTCTTTACTATAAATCTGCTTATAAAGTTGTCATATTTTTTGCTTAGTGTAGACAAGAAATATGAACGTGGTAAGGTGAAAATAAAACAATGAATAGCGTATTAACAATGGCAGTAAATGATTCACCAATAACAGCTGTAAAAACAAAACAACCTCTTATTGCATTATATTGTGGTTCACGTGCGGGAAATAACCCGATCTACCGAGAAAAGGCGATTGAACTCGCTCATGGAATTGCTGACCAAGGTTTCGGCTTAGTCTACGGTGGTGCCAGTATTGGTTTAATGGGACAAGTTGCTGAAAGCGTTCTTGCAAACGGCGGAGAAGCTGTCGGTGTCATTCCTGAATTTATGCTCGACTATGAAGTAGCCCATGCTGGCTTAACCGAATTACATATCGTAGAAACCATGCACGAGCGCAAAGCCATGATGGCAGAGCGTGCAAGTGCATTTATTGCATTACCCGGCGGTTTAGGAACATTCGAAGAAATATTGGAAATAGCCACTTGGGGCCAACTTAACCAACACCAAAAACCCATGATTTTGTATAACGTAAATGGCTTTTATAATGCATTGATTGCCCAGCTAGACCATGCAGTTCAAGAAGGTTTTCTTCCTCTTCAGCACCGAGCTAAATTAATTGTATGTGATGATGTCGATCAGATTTATAACGTCATTAAAAATTTAAAAATGCCGAAAAGATTTGTTGTTTAGTTACCCACCTAGTCTCCATAAAAAAGCGGTTCTGCCGCTTTTTTTGTTTTAACTATTTTCACCGCTACCTTCAAAAGCACTTAGATTTATTAAAGGGGTAATCAACATTGTCTTACTTTTTTTACTTTCAATTTGTTTTACACTAGACCAAAACGTTAACTTTCAAATGTTATGAATGCCACGCCGACTCACCAAGCCTTGCAACCTGAATATCGCTTACTCGTACTTTTGGTTTCCATTGGCTTTTTTATGCAGGCTTTGGACACAACAATTGTAAATACAGCTATTCCTGCAATGGCTCACCATTTAAATGAAGACCCTCTACGCATGCATAGCGTAGTGGTGGCCTATGTTTTATCAGTAGCCGCCTGCATTCCTTTAAGTGGATGGTTAGCAGACCGCTTTGGTGTTAGAAATATTTTCTTATCGGCAATCGTTATTTTTACTTTAGCCTCTTTAGGTTGTGGTCTTTCTCAGAGCCTCAATGAACTCTTATTTTTCCGAGTCATCCAAGGTGTAGGCGGAGCCTTACTACTTCCTGTAGGTCGACTATCACTTTTAAAGATTATTCCCCGAACTCAGTTTTTAGCTGCAATGAGCTTAATGAGTCTTGCAGGTTTACTCGGGCCGTTGGCTGGTCCAACTTTAGGTGGCTGGTTAGTTGAAGTTGCAACTTGGCACTGGATTTTCCTCATCAATATTCCCATGGGTATCTTAGGTATCTTAATGACATTAAAAGTCATGCCTAATTTAAAAGAGCCTTCAGTCAAAACATTTGATTTAGGTGGCTTCATCTTATTAGTGGTAGCCATGATTGGATGGTCTTTGGGTATCGAACATTTAGCCTCACCTGAATATTCAAAATGGTTCAGTATTTCGCTATTAGTCGTCGGTATAATCGCAACGCTTTGGTATGCCTATCACTCTCATACTCATCAAAATGCGTTGTTCCGTAGCCGACTTTTTAGAAACAAAATTTATGCAATTGGTATTTTAGGTAACTTCTTTGCCCGCTTTGGTGGTAATGCCTTACCTTTTGTTTTACCGCTCATGTTACAGGTGGCTTTTGGCTTTGAACCTTTCATTGCAGGTTTAATGATGATCCCTTTAGTTTTAGGCTCATTATTTTCAAAGCCAATTGTCAGACCGATTATTCAAAAGATTGGCTATCGACGTTTTTTACTCATCAACACAACGCTGGTCGGGCTATGTATCGCCTCTTTCGCCATCATGACAGTTGACACTCCAACTTGGTTTAGAGCCTTACACTTTTTCTTATTTGGCACATTAAACTCACTGCAATTTGTGGGTATGAACACATTGACCTTAAAAGATCTGCCTCAACAAGATGCCAGTAGCGGTAATAGTTTCTTGTCGATGATCATGATGCTATCAATGAGTATTGGCGTGGCACTTGCGGGCACACTCATTAATATCTTTACTAATTATTATGGAGCTGACCATGTGACCACTGCATTCCATGTCACTTTAATTTGCCTCGGCTGTATCAATGTCATTACAGCGCTTATTTTCTGGCAAATTCCAAAAAATACCCCCGTATAAGCCGTTGCATTTTTAGCGTGGTTTCTCCCTCTTGAATCACGTTATGATGTCGGCTTCAAATCTGTAATGAGTTTTGCATGACTAAACTGGCTAAAACCTTTTTCACAGCACGGTACAATACCTTTATTGGAATTGGCTTGGGATGTGTTATGGGAGTCTTAGCTTATTTTGGTCTGTTCTATCAGCAAAAAGCCGTTGCACAAGATTATCCAGTTCAAGGATTGGATGTCTCTCACCATCAAGGTGATATTGACTGGAAAAAAATATCACCGGAAAAATTCCAATTCGTCTATTTAAAAGCAACTGAAGGCGGCGATTACAAAGATTCAAAATTTCAAGAAAACTGGCTCAAAGCTCGTGAGAATAGGCTTCATGTAGGGGCCTACCACTTTTATCGCCTGTGTCGTGATGGAAAGACACAAGCTGATAACTTTATTGCGACTGTACCTAAAAAATTAGATGCTCTTCCTCCCGTCATTGATCTGGAATATGACGGTAACTGTATCAATTCGCATACCAAAGAACAATTACTTAAAGAAATAGGCATCATGCATGATCGCCTAAAACAGCATTATGGCAAACAGCCTATCTTTTATATTTCTAAAACTTTTTATCACATTGTGTTAATCGGTAGTTTTCCTAATACACCACTTTGGGTTCGTGATTATGAAGGTAAACCTGAACTTAAAGACAAAAGAAAATGGCTCTTTTGGCAGCATAGTAATCAGGGTAAAATTGAAGGGATAATAAAGCCCGTCGACTTAAATGTTTATGAGGGTTCAGTCAAAGAATGGCACCAATTCTTACAGCAGCAAGGCATCGTGAAAGCACAATAATATGCGCAAAATCATTCATATCGATATGGATGCCTTTTATGCATCAGTCGAATTGCGAGAGCGTCCTGATCTAAAGCATCTCCCTGTGGTTATTTCTTCGCATCATCCGCGAGCTGTCATTGCTGCTGCATCCTATCCTGCCCGTGAATTTGGTCTGCGTTCAGCCATGTCGATGAGTCAGGCAAGAAAACTATGCCCTCAAGTCGTTATTATTGAGCCAAATTTTGAAAAATACCGCACAGTTTCCGCTCAAATTCACTCTATTTTTCAGCAATATACTCTGCTTATTGAACCTTTATCTTTAGATGAAGCCTATTTGGATGTCACTGAAAACCTAAAACAGATTGCGAGTGCAACCGAGGTTGCGATGCATATTCGGGAAGATATTTTTAGGTTAACTGGACTGACTGCATCAGCAGGTGTAGCCCCTAATAAATTTTTGGCAAAAATTGCTTCAGACTGGAACAAACCTAATGGTTTATGTGTAATCAAACCTTCGCAGGTTGCCAATTTCATTCAAGATCTGCCCCTTAAAAAGATTCCTGGGGTCGGCAAAGTCACTCAGGAAAAATTACAGCAACTTCAATTACATACTTTGGGTGATTTACAGAAAATTGAAGAGGCTGTTTTAGTTCACCACTTCGGTAAATATGGACAACAACTCTACCTATATGCACAAGGGATTGATCATAGACCTGTTCAAGCTGAAAGAGCCCGCCAACAAATTTCGAAAGAGACAACTTTCGATAGTGACTTTACTTTGGTTCAATGTCAGCCCTATTGGCAAGGACTAGCCGAGAAAGTCTGGCAAAGCTTAGAGAAAAAACAGCTCAATGCACGTGGTGTGAATATTAAACTTAAACTCAAGAATTTTCAGACTTTACAACATAGTAAAAGCTTTAAAAGACCGATCCAGTCGCTACAGGACTTAATCCAAGTTTTATTTTTATTATTAAATGAAATGCAGATTCCTGAACATTTTCAGTTCCGCTTAATTGGTATAGGAGTTTATCAATTACAAACCCAAGCGGATGACTTCCAACTTAACCTTTGGTGATTGATTAATTTTCACTCAAAAGAGCAACTTTTAAACAAAATAGACTCCCTTTTACTGAGACTTTAGAGTAACCTAATCAACGCATATTCATTACCCATGTATTTGCAACATGCCAAAGCAACCTTTACTTTCGGCATATCGTCCTGTGATTGGCGTGACGACCAAATCCGAATATTACAGGGCTCTTCTGATACATGGCTTAGATATCCCTTCATCACAATAATCTACTGAAATTCCTTTCTACTTGCTTGCACCAACCCAGTAACTCTTCATAAAATCAAAACTATTAAATAAAGCCACTCTAGAGCATTTTTATGACGGTAAAGCGTTTACACGTGACTTCACGCTACTGCGAAGTTGCAATTTCAGGTAATTTGGTACACTTAGCTGGCCAACTCGCAGATGATACAAGCGTAGATGTTACAGCACAGACTCAACAAACTTTAGATAATATTGACCGTCTATTGGCAGAAGCTGGAACAGATAAAACCCATATTCTTTCTGTTATGATTTTTCTAAAAGATATCGACAAAGATTATGCAGCAATGAATGCTGTTTGGGATGCATGGATTAGTGAAGGACATCCACCAGCACGTACTTGTGTAGAATCCAAACTTTATGCGCCAGACGTACTTGTAGAAATGACGGTTGTTGCTGTACTTCCATAATTTTTATAAATATAAAATGACACTAAATTGAGCAATATCCCTAGTTATATTGCTCAATTTTTTAGTAGTTTTAACATTTTTAATGTCAGCATGTTATTAAGATCTTCTTTAATGAGTTCTTTAATCAATTACTATAATCTCTAACTTTTAAGACTTCACAAACGCATTTGACATTCGTTCTAGTTGCGGCGTTGCATGTAAAATTGCCATCTCTGTTTCTGGAGTCAATAAGTCCCTTCTTAAATCGTGATAATCAGGCACCTCACTGTAATGCAGTACACGATAGCCAGCCAATTGTAATAGACGACGTTCATATTGTTGATGCGCACGGCGTAAACCATTTTCGCCAAGAACAACAATGACAACAACCTGATAATTTTGATCAAGTACAACAAAATCAGCTGCCATATTTTGATATTTTCGACGTGTATGCGCATATTTTGTAGTTAATAATGCATCAAAGGATACATGTGCCAACACGGTAAATTTAGGTAAAACTGTTTGTAGTCTGGTTAATGTCATTTGCTCATGACTGGTTAATACTGCACGGCGCTTCAAGGCACTATCATGTTGATGCCTTCGCGAAAGACTTTTCACTGCCATTACGACAGCCAAAAATAATAATAAGATCGTAATTAAATAGTACATGGGTCCAATCCTTTAGGTTTTTTATAATGATTTTGCTAGATCACACTTTGTTTTAATTGATAACGACACAGCCGTTTTTTAAAAGGTTCACTTAGTAATTTCACTTGTAGTTATCAAGCTTGGCTTAAATTTAGCCACCCTCACATTATTTATAATCATAGAATCTACAACAATCAAGTGCAGCTCGTCAGATTTTTGCTATTTATCATTATTCGTTACGTTTTTTGTACTTTTAATCTTCAAAAATCTCACTATATGATTTAAATAAACACATAAAAAACAAAACAGGCTCTATTTAAGAGCCTGTTTTATCACTATCCACGAACCTTGCTTTTAGGTTTACTTTTTCCACCAAATGGTCTTTTCTCACCTGTTTCACGAGGAGGCAAACCAGTGTGTTGGGTTAGAACCTGCCCTTTTTGTGGACGTTTTTGCCCTGCTCCTGAACGAGATTGCCCCTGACCACGTTTTGCTGAATCACCCGCTACAGAAGAGTTCTTCTTACGTGCCGACTTATATTCACCTTCAGCAGTACCTTGTGGCTGATAGGTCGGGATCAAGTGCTGCTTTGAATTACCAATTAAATCTGCACGGCCCATTTCTTTTAAAGCTTCACGAAGCAATGGCCAGTTATTTGGATCATGATAACGTAAGAATGCTTTATGCAGACGACGGCGTTTCTCGCCTTTTACAATATCAACTTTTTCAGTATAGCGAGCGACTTTAGCAAGCGGGTTTTTGCCCGAATAATACATGGTCGTTGCAGTTGCCATTGGCGATGGATAGAACGTCTGTACCTGATCGGCACGGAAACCATTCTTTTTCAACCAAATTGCAAGGTGCATCATGTCATAATCTGATGTACCCGGATGTGCTGCAATAAAGTAAGGAATTAAATATTGCTCTTTTCCTGCTTCTTTACTGAAACGGTCAAACATTTGTTTGAAACGATCATACGTACCAATACCCGGTTTCATCATCTTAGATAAAGGACCATTTTCGGTATGTTCGGGAGCAATTTTTAAATAACCACCAACATGGTGTTGTACGAGCTCTTTGACATATTCAGGGTTGAGTACAGCAAGGTCATAACGTAAACCTGAACCAATCAGAATTTTCTTCACACCTTTAATTGCACGTGCTTTACGATAAAGCTGTACTAAAGGTGCGTGATCCGTATGCAAGTTTTGACAAACGCCTGGATATACACAAGAAGGTTTACGACAGTTCTTCTCAATTTCAGGATCTTTACAATGCAAACGGTACATGTTTGCCGTTGGACCACCTAAATCTGAAATAATGCCAGTGAAGTTTGGTGCTGTATCACGGATTTTTTCAATCTCACGTAAGATCGAATCTTCCGAACGGTTTTGAATAATACGACCTTCATGTTCTGTAATTGAGCAGAATGTACAGCCACCAAAACAGCCACGCATAATGTTGACCGAGAATTTGATCATATCAAATGCAGGGAAACGAGCATTGCCATAAGTAGGATGCGGCAAACGTGCATATGGTAAATCAAACACATAATCCATTTCCTCAGTCGTTAGAGGAATTGGTGGAGGATTGATCCAGACATCACGTTCACCATGGCGTTGAACCAAAGCACGGGCATTACCCGGATTAGTTTCAAGATGCAAAATACGGTTTGCATGCGCGTAAAGCACGTGATCATTCGCCACTTCTTCAAAAGAAGGTAAACGAATTACCGCTAACTCGCGTGGAGGCAACTTGTGTTTAATTGCTTTTGACGGTGCTGGCTTTAATTGAACGATTTGAGTGTCGTCATCTAGTTTGTCGCCTTCACGCACAATCGGGTTTGCAACAATCTCTTTCTGGAAATCTTGATACTGAGCTAAAGAATTACCCTTTTCTTTTTCAACCTCACAGCCATCAATATCTTCAGTCATGACATATGGGTTAATAATTGGGTCAACACGTCCAATCGTATCTACATCATTACTCGCAACTTCAACAAACTTTGCTTTTGATGCTTTGTTATGTTTATTAATAATAAATGCTGTACCACGAACATCAGTAATCTCGTGGATTTTTTCACCTTTCGCCAAACGATGCATCACATCAATAATAGCACGCTCACCATTACCATACATGAGTAAATCAGCTTTTGAATCCATCAAAATCGAACGACGAACTTTATCTGACCAATAATCGTAGTGCGCAATACGACGTAAACTACCTTCAATACCACCTAATAACACAGGTACATCTGGGAATGCTTCACGACAACGTTGGCAATATACAGTCGCAGCACGATCAGGACGTTTATTTGGTTCATTGTTTGGAGAATAAGCATCATCAGAACGGATTTTACGATCTGCCGTATAACGGTTAATCATCGAATCCATATTACCTGCGGTTACACCCCAAGCGATCGTTGGTTTACCTAAAACTCGGAAGCTTTCAACATTGGTCCAGTCTGGCTGCGCAATAATTCCGACACGGAAACCTTGTGCTTCAAGCACACGCCCAATCACACCCGATACAAATGATGGATGGTCAATATAAGCATCGCCACAGACTAAAATAAAGTCACATGCATCCCAGCCGAGTTGGTCCATTTCTTCTCGTGACATCGGCAAAAATGGTGCGGGTTCAAAACACGACGCCCAATATTTGTCGTAATCAAACAGCGCTTTTGGCGCAGTCTGCATGGTGTAGGCAGTAGACATGGCTTGCGAATCTCGGCTAGCAGATGGAGGAGAGACATCTAAAGATGAAAGCCGATCATTTTAACATGAATTCCATTCATTTTCCCTGTTTATAAAACATGCGAAAACAACAATATAGAAATTAATTTGATTAAACTTTACTCAATATTTTATTCTTGGAATAAATACGGCGGAATAAAATCCGCCGCAGTTTTAATTTTTATTTATAAAGCTTAGAACAAAGCTTTTGGCAAACGAATCTGAATAATCTCATTGTCGTCAGCCAGTTTTGCATTACGCCCTGAAGAGCCTGGGAAGTTATTGTCATTTAGAACAGTGAGCGTTGTACCATTTTCAATAATCACATCTTCAATCGTTTCAAATGGGAAAGCAAAAACCTGTCCCGTACCAATATCCCCTGCTCTTGCTGTGCTATACAACAAATTCGGGTTAGCAATTTTAATTAAATCGACTAAATCTTCACGGCTTACTAGTTGGCCGGACTCATTTAATTTAATACGAATTAATTTTTTATAGCCGCCTAAATTATTCTGGGTCGCATCACGCTCAATAATAATGCCTTCTTTATCATTAAAGAGTTGGAAGTCACCAATATTTGTTGCCTTGCTGTCTAACTGGAACCAATAATATTTTCCTGTATACGCTTTTTTCTTCACATCAAATTGAGAAATCAATAATTGTCTTTCTGTTTCTCGAATTGATTTAATTGGCTTTTCTATAAGCGGGTAAAGATACTGCCCATCTGGCGAAATCGCCATTCCTTCAAAACCACCACTTTGCTGAACCAAAGGCTCTACAAAATTAATTTGTGCTTTATTAAACTGATTTTGTGGCGAACGTAATTCTTGAGTCGGATTTAATGGATTTGGCAGAGCAATCGGTGCATCTAATAACACGCCATCTGCTGAAAAATGAAGTAAATAAGGCCCAAACTCATCACCAATCCAGTAAGTCCCATCATTAGTACGTTGCATAGATTCTGGATCAAAATCAGCACCCGTTAATAAACGCTCAGCTGTATCACCATTCACGATATTAAAAGGAATTAATTTGTTCGGATCACGCAGTTGGATAAAGCTTTGCACAGTCACTTGTCCCGTGCCTTTAGCTTTAGTTTTGAAATCAGGCTTTAATTTATAAATACGAAGTAAAAAGTCTGCTGAATTATCTTGAGTTCCGAAACCGTTATCAGCCATTGCCATATAACTGCCATCTTCATTTTTTAATGCAGCAGAAAAGCCTTGTACAGGTTGACCCTTAAATGGAGGATAAATTCCATTTGCACCTTTGACATATGCACCAGAGTCTGGGCCAGCAGCATAGGTTTCTACAGGCAATTTGGCAAAAGAAATTAAAGTTGGTTCGGTAACATTTTCAGTAGGTGAAGCTTGTTCTTGATCGTTATCATCATTACATGCCGTCAATCCTAAACTGGCACAGCATAATAATGCCACTAATGTTTTTTTGCTCATAGTTTTATACAGTTGGTAAAAAATTAAGCAAATTTAATCAAGCTTATATGAAGTTTTCACTTCAAAAAGATGAAATCTTTATGGCGAAAATATGACAGGACTAACTATTTAATAGAACCTTAAAAATTCAACCTCTTCGCTAAAAACTGATTAAAGTTTTGTTGGCTGATATTCTCCAGCAATTGCTGCTTTTAAAAATTTTTGGAAAGTTGGACATTCCATATGATTTTCAGCAGGACATACAGCAGCATGTTCTAATCCTTGACTAATAAAATGCAATCGTTTTGCCATTTGTTTTAATTGTTCAGCTTTATCTTTTAGTTTTTGCCGATCAAGCTCTGGCTTACCATCTTGTCCAAACATTGTTGCGATTTCATTTAAAGAAAAACCTGCGGCACGACCTAAAGCAATGAGTGCCAATTGATCAAGCACTTGTTTCCCATATTGCCGACGTAAACCTTGTCGCCCTATTGATTTAATTAATCCTTTCTCTTCATAAAAACGTAGTGTTGCAGTTGTAACTTTTGCCTTTTTAGCGACTTCACCAATATCCATAACAACCTCTTGACTTCAAGTGAACTTTAACTTGCACAATAAATTTATCACGTTTCAGACGTATAAAAGCAAGGTTTCAAAATGAATCTCTCCACATTGTTCTTTCAAGCTTTATGCCTTGGTATTGGCGCAACAATTATTATGGATATCTGGCTGTTAATATTAAAGATATTCAAAATTCCAACCTTAAACTTTGCCTTTCTCGGGCGCTGGATTGGCTGGATATTCCACGGAAAACTCATCCATCAATCTATGGCTCAAAGCCCTAAAATTAAGGGTGAATATTTATTAGGTTGGGTTGCTCACTATAGTGTCGGGCTAATCTTTTCATTTAGCTTTCTTTTAATTATTGGCTCAACTTGGCTTAACCATCCTCAGTTTTATTCAGCACTTCTGTTTGGTGTAGTCACCGTTCTCATTCCTTTTTTTATTATGCAACCTGCGATGGGTAGTGGTTTTGCTTCTTCAAAAACCCCTCGTCCTTTTTTGAACTGCCTAAAAAGTTTGATGAACCATAGTGTTTTTGGTTGTGGCTTATATCTCACTACAAAACTATTTCAACTTTAAATAAAGAGGAAACTACTCATGAAAACCGTTGCCCTTATTTACTATAGTCGCCAAGGCCACACCCAATTTATTGCTCAGCAAATTCAAACTGGTATTTTGAGCCATAAAGATATTAAAGTAGATTTACTCAATGCTGAACATCTTGTCGAAAAACCAGAAATCCTAATTCAATATGACGGCTTAATTTGGGGATCCCCTACTTATTTAGGGGGTGTATCTTCCAAGTTAAAACAACTCATGGATGCAACGGGTCCATTATGGAAAAAGCAGAGCTTTAAAGGAAAACTAGCGGCTGGCTTTACCGTATCTTCCCTTCCCGCAGGTGATAAACAATCGACACTAATTTCACTTTTTACCTTTTGCATGCAACACGGCATGTTATGGGTCGGCAACCCTATTATGCCTGAGCAACATCAAGGTATTCCTTATACTCAAGCAGCCAATCGTCTAGGCTCATGGTCAGGCTTAATGGCTCAGGCTGAACATGGCAGTAATGCCGATAGGTTTGATGAAGGAGATATTAAAACTGCTCAACAATTTGGAGAAAATTTTGCATTGACCTTAAATGCTTATCAAGGAATATAAGACCATGAAAGCACAGAAGCTTTTATTCCTCTTCATTTTATCTGGAATGATGTCTTTTATAGTTTCAGGTATTTCAACTTTTAAAGTAGTGGGACTAAATCATCATTTCCTTTCATTGTGGGTATCGGCTTGGATTATTGCATGGATATTGGCTTTTCCAAGTGTATTGATTTGTGCTCCTATAGCCCAAAAACTTGTCGACATCGTATTTAAGTAAGTTGATCTGTAAGTTAAAACGTACAAAACTTGCGGTGATTTGCGGATATTCATCTTTAGTATTTTTTCATAATATATAAAGCATAGAGAGACAGGATGTCTCATTGAAGAAGAATAAGAACGCAGGAAGCGGTAGTTGACAGGAGTTAGCTACATAAGCTGAA
The DNA here is from genome assembly GCF_016106645.1 of Acinetobacter sp. ACIN00229. Lineage (NCBI taxonomy): Bacteria > Pseudomonadati > Pseudomonadota > Gammaproteobacteria > Moraxellales > Moraxellaceae > Acinetobacter > Acinetobacter sp. ACIN00229. The sequence goes on along the minus strand of NZ_JADWOM010000018.1, from coordinate 2,687 downwards.
TACGAAAGAACCTCGACAGGATGTCGGGGTTTTTTCATTTTAATTATACAAAATTCTCACTATTTGCTTGTGCTGAGCAACAGAACTTATATTGATCGATTAGTTGCAGCTGAATACCATGATTTCATTTGAAATTTGATTATCGGTTTTGTATTTTGCTTACCTCATCTTTACCTAACAATTATTTTAAACCGACTCAAATAAACATTTTGAGTCTCAAATTTTTCGTAATTGCTTTAATGACAATAATGACTGGGTGTACAAGCTTAGGCCCGAATAGTGGTTCATTTTCATGGCGTTCAAATAAGCTCTCATCTGGTCTACAAAAAGCTTATTCCGTTCCACAAAGCACAGCAAATCGATTATCTCCAATAATTATTCAAAGTGCTGACCAATATAATGTGCCCCCTCTTTTACTTGCCGCAGTCATAAGACAAGAATCAAGTTACAATACTAATGCGCTATCACCTACGGGTGCAGTAGGTTTAACTCAAATTATTCCCAGCTATTGGCAACAAACTTGTGCTGGTAATTTGTATGATGAATCTACAAATATTCAATGTGGTGCTTATATCTTAAATCACTATTATCAGTCAGCGGATAGTTGGTTCAAAGCAACAGCCTATTATAATGTGGGACCAACTGGATATGAGCGAAGCTTCTGGACACGGCACAAAGCTAAAAAATATGCTCGATCTGTTAAACGTCATCAAAAAGCTTTAAAAGGTGCTTTATAAATAAGTTTAAATAAAAGCCCATCAATAGATGGGCTTTTTTATATAGTTAATTTTATTCGTCAAATAAACCGTCAAACAGAACAGAAGATAAATAACGCTCACCACTATCTGGCAGAATAACAACAATAGTTTTACCAGCATTTTCAGGGCGTTCTGCAATTTTTGCCGCCGCAGCCAAAGCTGCGCCACTTGAAATACCCACTAGAATACCTTCTTGGGTTGCACAGTTTCTTGCCCACTGAATTGCTTCTTCGCTAGTCACTGGTAAAACTTCATCAACAAGATCTAAATCAAGATTCTTTGGAATAAAGTTCGCACCAATTCCCTGAATTTTATGCGGTGCAGGTGTAATGTTCTCTCCATTTTTAGTTTGAGTAATAATTGGAGACTCGGCAGGTTCAACGGCTACAGAATACAAAGGTTTATTTTGAACTTGTTCGAAATAACGAGAAATACCAGTAATTGTACCACCAGTACCTACGCCAGCAACCAAAATATCGACTTGTCCATCTGTTGCTTGCCAAATTTCAGGACCAGTTGTGTCTACATGAATTTGAGGATTGGCTGGATTTTCAAATTGCTGAGGTAAGAAATAAACATCTGGCTGTTCACCTGCTAATCGTATAGCTTCATCAACTGCACCTTTCATCCCTTTCGCTGGTTCAGTTAAAACTAAATTGGCACCGAGTGCTTTTAATACTTTTCTACGCTCAAGACTCATACTTGCAGGCATAGTTAATGTAATTGGATAACCCTTAGCAGCTGCAACAAAAGCCAATGCAATCCCTGTATTACCACTGGTTGGTTCAATAATATGCATGCCTTCTTTTAACACACCACGCTTTTCTGCATCGGCAATTAGTGCCGCTCCGATACGACATTTCACAGAAAATGCAGGGTTACGGCTTTCCACTTTTGCTAATATGGTTGCACCAGTTTTAATCAAACGATTAATGCGAACTAAAGGAGTATTACCAATAGCTTCTGCATTATTTGGATAAACTGCTATTCCTAAATTATTGGGTGTTGGAAATTGCTGATCAGTAGACATGTTATATCCTTATTAGATTTGGAATGATTCTGAATCATTATAAGCTTCTAGAATAAACAGGAAAGTAGAAAAGCTAAGTAATGCCTGAATTCTTAAATGAGGAGTGTCTCTTATCATAGATTTCTTTTCAAGAAACAAAAAATTAAGAATTATTTTAAAAATCAAATTATTAGATTAAATAAGTTTATTTTCTCATCCATATCTTACGTTATTAACACTACCCTAATCTTCTGGTTACACACTAAAGTAAGGTTTTTCCAAAATTTTATATAGCGAGTTACCAAAGCTCACCCTCTCTCCAATCGGCACAAATAATATCGTCTTCTAAATTATGAGTTAGTCGCTCTTTCAGCTGAGCGCTCAACGGAAATAACATAATTTGATAATCATCTGTTAGATAAGTGGAAGCATTTTGTTTGATGTATAAATCCCCCCACCACGAAATCCAATCTAATTTTTTATAGAATGTCTCATCTTCAGGCTGTAATGCCGCAAGTTCATAGCCTACAGTAGTTAAAACATCAGTTAAATATTTTAATAATTTAGATGCAAGTCCTTTCCCGCGCATATTGAAATCAGTAGTCACATATTCTATATAAGCAGTTTTTACAGTAATACCATCTTTTAAGGTGAAAATTCGATCTGTCCATAAAGCATGTGACACAATATTATCACCCAATATGCCTATTATATGTACAGCATTTTGCATGAAGGTATATTGACTCCAAGGATCTTCATCAAAAGCAGCAAAACACAGCTCAGCAATTTGTTGCCGTTGTTGCTTATTTAGGTCATGAGCCGCGATGATTTTAAACTGCATAGGCAGAAACTCTATTTTAATTGCTTAAATCATAAGCAAATATCGAAATAATACGAAGTTTTTTAGTTTTAATTAAACA